>JADFHU010000305.1 GCA_022567055.1 Planctomycetota bacterium | reverse complement strand
TAATCGTCGGTCCCGGAGGGCGTGAAGGAGTCGCCAATTAAAAAGATTTTGCCGCCATTGTCTTTCTCGACAAGCAGGGCGTCGTGATAGATCGTTTGGCCCGGGAAATCACGAAAGGTGAATGTGAAATCCTTCCACCGCATATCCTGCCCCTCTGGCATGACCTTGATGTCTGGGATGGGATTACGTGTCATAGCCGGCAGACGATAGGCGCTCGGGGGTTTGAGGATGTCCACCAGAGGGCCGGTGGCATAGACCAGACATTCGAACTCTTTGGCGCAGGCAGTCACATAGTCCGTGTGGTCATCGTGGTAGTGCGTAATGAATATGCCATCTAGCCCGGCCAGGGTACCCGCCTCTCTCAGCTTGATGAGTTCGTTGAGAATCCGTTGGCCACCGCAATCCACCAGAAAGCCAGAACCATCCTCCGAGAGGATCAGACGCGAGTTGGCAATAGGCAGGATCCATGCGGGCGGCTTGTCTTGTATCACCTCGGCCCAGGGCATCCAGCGAACCGTTGTATCTGGACCAAGCACTCGCTCGGCCAGGATGTCATACTGGTTCTTGAAGTACCAACGGCCCGCACTGATTGACAGGTAGTTCTCGTAGACTGTCCGCAGCCGGCGTATCAGCAAGTCGATCGCTTCACTCGGGTTTCTGATGACAGGCCCCCGCGCCGGCACCAAGACATCGGGCTTCTTGGCCGCGATGCTCTGCAGGCTAGCGATCAGGGGACCCATACGGCTGGCCCATCCATGGTATCCGCGGATCTTTGCTTCGGAGACGGTGTCCTGCAGGGAATAAAGATCGATGAGCTTCCCGTTACCGTAGATAATGTCGCCCACGAAGGCGTATCTGAGATCATCGATTTCAACAATGTATGAGACCGCATGACGCATATAGCCGGGCGTTTCGACGACCTCGATGGAAACGTCCTGCCACTTGAAGCGCTCCCCGTCGCGGACAGTCTTCCCGACCTTCAGGGACTTGGTCAGCACCTTGGTTCCCTGTTGGGCATAATCATGAAATCGCTGACGCCTGAATTCATCCCAGAACCGGTCCACGTCAGCAAACATTGCACTGTCTGATGCGGGTATGACGGCTGTTGCCCCGCCTTCGACGAGTCTTCGTCCGGCCCAGACCACATCACGGCGGCTGTGCGTGAACAGGACCATTTCGGCGCTATCCATCTGTCCAGTTGGATCACCATAGACGACGAGCCTTCTCCCGTCTTTGTCGATGGTGACGCCGTTGACGGGCCCCTGGATCAGGGAGACATGTCTACTGAGTGGCGTGGAGGCCAACTGGCCCAGCGACAGGTCCACGAAGGACAAGATCACCCAGAGAGGCGTTACCATGGCCATCAGACTTCTCATGACGTGGTCTCCAAAAATTCACATTTAGATGTTCCCGAGCACCCCCGCAGCATAGCATGAAAGTTCGTTGCTGTAATCCTTTTGTAGGATTCCCACCGTTGAAGTAATCAGTAATCTGTAATCAGAGGACTGTCTGTGGCAAGAACTGATTACTTTTCCACTAATTACTGATTACTAGCGGTGAAATATGCGCAGAAGCGACTGAAAAAAGGACGGTTCATGTCAGAAAAAGTTACATGCGATTGCCCTGTGGCTGGACCCAGGGCGATCGCATGTATATGCCGGATTCGTGTACTTTTCGGCAAGAACGCCACCGATGTAGGATTCCCAACGTCGAAGTAATCAGTAAACAGTCATCAGTGGTCTGTCTGTGCCAAAAACTGATTACTTTTCCACTGATTACTGATTACTACCGGTGAGATACGCGGGGAAGTCGCTGAAACAGAAGGGTTCATATCAGAGAAAGTTACTTGCGATCGCCCTGTGGCTGGACCAAAAAAATGACGCGCGCCCACTCGTTTCACTCGTTCAAGGCGCCAGGACGCAAAGATCTTCTACTCGTTTTCTTCTTGGCGCCAGCGGCTTTTGCAGCGTCCATATCCTTTACATTTAGACCGCCTCGTTTTAGAGTTCCTTTACCCGAAGCTTAGAGAATACGACTCCCACGACTGAAAGGAATAGTCTCATGCTCAGAACCCTTACTCTTCTGTGCCTATCCCTAGGAACCGCCCAAGCCAAAGCCGCACCCTCAGAGGCGAACATCCGCAACTTCGGCGCAATTGGCGATGGCAAGGCCGACGACACCGCCGCCATCCAAAAAGCCGTAGACTCCGGCCTAGGCGACATTCGCCTACCCAAAGGCGACTATCGCATCACCCAACCGATCGTCATCGACTTGGACAAACTCGGCTTCACCTCCATCCACGGCAATGGCGTAGCGACGATTATCATGGACGGCCCGGGCCCGGCCTTGAAATTCGTGGGAACACACTTCAAATCCGCCGATCCCGAAGGATTTGAGGCAAAAGTCTGGCAACAGCAGCGCATGCCCCTGGTGGACGGGCTCGGCATCCTCGGCCGGCACCCCAAATCGGTAGGCATCGAGGCCGTGGGGACAATGCAGTTGACCATCACCCGCGTCCACATCCGCCAGGCCTGGCACGGTATCCACCTGCGGGAGAACAACCGCAATGTCATCATCTCCAACTGCCACATCTATGAGAACCGCGGCATCGGCATCTACTACGACGACGTCAACCTGCACCAATCCAACATCACCGCCTGCCATATCAGTTACAACCACCGGGGAGGGATCGTCTCCCGGGCCGGCAACGTACGCAACATCCACATCACGGGCTGCGATATTGAGAGCAACATGCATCCCCAGGCGCCGGCCACCGCCAACGTCCTCATCGACTGTACCAACAGTCCCTACGGCACCGGCGAAGTGGCCATCACGGGCTGTACGATTCAGCACAACCACCTCTCACCCGATTCGGCCAACATTCGCATCCTCAGCCGCAGCAACAAACCCAGATCGAGTTTGCAGACAGAGCCTACAATTGTCCGCGAAGGCAACGTGACCATCACCGGCAATGTCCTCAGTGACGTGATGGTCAACATCCACCTGAGAGACTGTCGCAGCGCCGCCATCACCGGCAACACCCTCTGGAAGGGCTATCAGCACAACCTCTTGATCGAGGGCTGTTCGAACGTCGTCATAGGCCCCAACTGTTTCGACCGCAACCCCCGCTATGGGCCCCACAATGGGCCGGTCGCGCACAACAGCCTGATCGTCCGCAACAGCGAGGACTGTACCCTCACCGGCCTTCACATCAGCAACGCTCTCAACGCCCCCGCCGCCCTCCTAATCGAGAACTGCCGTCGCATGAATATCACCAACTGCACCATCCTGGACTATGACAACGTAGGCCTGCTGCTCAAAAACCTCTCCCACAGTCGTGTCTCCGGCTGCCTCATCCGCGACGACCGACCCAATGCTGTTTCCGTTCCCATGAGAATCGTCGGCGGCAAGAACAACATGATCACGGACAATGCCCTTGGACTTGGGAACAGTGACAACTAACGCGTGCGGTGCCTCACTGACTACTGACTGACCACTGACTACCGATTACTGATCACCGATCACCGATAGCCGCCAGCACCAAGCGCAGCGTCTCCGTATAAGCAGCCCGAGGATCAACAGTCTGCTTCCACGCGCTCCGATCCTGCTCCGCCGCCTTCACGTGGGACAAGACCGGCATCCCCGTATTGCCGGAAGAATACTGATGATCCCGTCCGCCCAGCTTCCACACCACCAGATCTTCCGACGGAACGACGTAAATGCAGTGATATCCCGATCCAGCCTTCCAGAAGGCATCGGTAGGCAATTCCGGCACACCGCCGTCGCTGTTCACCTGGAACTGCAGACTGTAGGGATAGTGAGGATTCCAGGGCGACTTTTGCCCGCAGTGGCGTACATACGCCGCCGGAACGACCTGCCGGTCGCCCCAACGTCCTTCATTCAGCAGCATATACCCAAACCGCAACATGTCCGTCGCTCGCAGGGCAATGCCACCCCCGCCCGGCGTGTGGGTGACTTCCCCAGCATGCTTATAGGCAAAAGTCCAACGTCCCCAGCCCAGCGGCTCCGCCAGCCTCAGCCCAATGTAGTCCTGCATCTCCATGCCCGTCACGTGCCGCAGCATAATCGACACGTTGTGGATCGAGGCCGTGGCATAGGAATAGCCGCCCCCGGGCTCGCACCACAGGGTCGCGGCGCTGTAGCGGGTGTTGCCGTTCTTGGTGTCACGCCGTCCCAGCGTAATCTCATCCACCAAGCCCTGCCACCCATCGGGTCCGACCGGGTCGATCAGGACTTCTTTCCCGTTGACGTAGCAGGGGTTGTTACCCCGAATCCCGGCCGTAAAGGTCAGCATCTGCCCCAGCGTGACATCGGCCATGCGCGGGTCCGGCAGCGGAAAGGCCTGGCCCGGCAGATAGGTGGGTGTATAGACCTTCTGACCAAGCCCGGCAGGAAAGAGATCCGGGCGTTCCCCCATGAGAATGCCCATGGCGATGCTCGTAAAGGGTTTGCCACAGGAACCGAGGTTGCACAGCGCATCGCGATGCCCTTTGCCGAAGTACCGTTCATAGACCAGCCAACCCCGGCGAACCACCAGCAGTCCCCCGTTCTTGGTGCCACTCTGCACGTAGTCAAAGGCCTCGTCTAACTTGCTCTTGAGCATACCCGTCTCTGCTCGCAGGGCCCTCGCGTCACTCAGGGTCCTCCAGCCTCCGGCAGCATCCGCGGGCGGAAAATACCCGCTACGTTCTTCCGCGGAAGACACCTCCACCGCGACCTGGACCGTCGGCGAATCGCCTGCGCCGTCATTCACCTTCCAGCGGAAGGCATCGCTGCCCGCGAATCCCGGTGCGGGCGTATAGGTCTTGTCATTGCCCTCACCGGTAAGTTGACCATGCGTCGGCCGGTCGACGATGACGATGGTATAGGGCCCCGGTCCGCCGTCGGGATCCTCGTAGGTAAGTTGAATGTAAAGAGGCTGGTCCTGGCTCGTTTGCACAGATTGATTCGAGACGGAAGGGACCACGTTGGCCACTTTCCGGCCGGGCGCTTTGGGACGGCGTGCCCGCGCCTGTTGCACAGACGCCTCTGCTCCGCCAGGGGCGTCCAGATTCCTCACATAGAGCGCCACTTCGTCGCCGATCTGCTCCGGCTTCTGCCAGACCGCATCGGCATCGACGGCCTGCACGTGGCTGCTCTGCATGGCGTTCCCCGCCACGCAGTCGAACCAGGTCAGCGCATAGCGCCCGGCCGGCAAGTTCGCAATCCCCATCTTTCCCCCCTGGGGCGCGAGGGCGTAGGCGATGTAACTGTGATGAGGCGACGCCAGCAGGTAACGCGTCCCCGCCAGAGGTCGGTCGGTATCGGGCGCCATATCCTGAAAATCCGTGGCCTCGAAGAACGCCTGGATCTTGCGGCAGTCTCTCATGAAACCCGGTGGGGTATCGGCGATCTCGATGCCAAAACACATGACATAGGCGCCGCTCATGGCCGCGACCCAGCTTCGCTGCCGCACGACTTCACGCTCTCCCTGTCCCACCAGCTCATGGTGACGGGCATCCTCTGACATATTCAGGCTAAAGCGGCCCCCGCTCTTCTGCCAGGCATCCAGCATCCATTCCCGAAAGGCAGGGATGGTCTCGACCTGATCCACGCGCGTCTGTATGGCGAACTGGTCGATGATGGGATCGTCGGCATGAAAGAAGACATTCCCGCCCAGTTGGTGACTGGCGATGACGTGGTCGTGGTCATCGGCCTCCGCAATGGCCTCGGCGATCTTGGAGGTGTGCCGCTGCCACTGCGGACCGAGTTCCTGGGCCTCCTCCATGACACACCAGATCAAGTGACGGTGATGTTCGAAGCGGTTGACCAGGGTCGCAACGAAGGCGCGTTCACTCGGATGTAGATTGCCCTCCTGGTCCAAGGGCCAGCCCAGACGCTGACCAATCCTGATGGCGTCATCGTAGATGAAGAAGTAGACGACAATGCCATGGTTATCCATCAGCGTAAACCACTCCTCCCACTGATCGAGGATGGCATGGTTCAGGCCTTGGGCGGGGTCCTGGTTTACCCAGGGGTTGTGCAGCGCATCGGGATACACCGCGGGCGACTCACGACTCTCCTTGCCAGAGTCGCCGCCATGCGTGCGCACCGCCATAAGGTAAATGCAGTTCCCACCATAGCGGGCAAGCTTGCTGATCAGCTCAACCTGATCGCCCTTGCGCGTACCATCCGCCAGCCGCCGACCCCGATAGAGAAACCCCTCCGGCCCCCCAGGCCCCGAGAGAAAAAAGGGATCGAGTCGACCATCTCTATCGGCATCGCGGTTGTAGACCAACCAAGCGGGGTTGGCAGGATTAACGATGATCTGCCCCGGCAGGTGTGCCCCTTGGGCAGTCATAGGCATAAGAGAAACCACAGAAACGAACAGATAGGTAATGGTCTTCGGTCGCATCGGTCTTGACCCTCATGAAAGTATGGTTTGGACCATCG
The DNA here is from genome assembly GCA_022567055.1 of Planctomycetota bacterium. Lineage (GTDB taxonomy): Bacteria > Planctomycetota > Phycisphaerae > Sedimentisphaerales > Anaerobacaceae > JAIPFM01. The sequence continues at coordinate 360 of JADFHU010000305.1, read as the reverse complement.
CATAGTAACAATGATAAGGACCCGCACAACAATAACTTACCGCTTCTCCATCTCATCTTCAGGTCGTATTTGGCCGTTCCTCAATCGCAAAAGCCTCAACGTAGGCACACTACGCCTCCGGCTTCGCTCAATCGATCACGACCAAATCCAACCTAAATCTGAGCGGATAATTCGGTAACTTATTGTCGTGCACGTCCTAAGGATGGTTGTGAACCATCAAGGAAACAGCCCGGCTTCCTGCCGGAACCAAAGAAGTGACGCGCGCCTACTCGTTTCACTCGTTCAAGTCGCAGAGGCGCAAAGGTCTTCCACTCATCTTGTCTTTGCCGGTATGCACTGTTTTCCCTTGGCGTCTCTGCG
>JADFHU010000304.1 GCA_022567055.1 Planctomycetota bacterium | reverse complement strand
GTAGGTTATGTCGTAGAAGCCGGCGCCCAGGGCCAGCACCAGACTATCGAGGGCGGTGCCCAGACGCACATCCGCCAGACTATCCATCTCCACCGGTCCGTCCGGGTCGACTTCCGCGTTGTCTTCCAGATCGCGCCACAAGACCACGATCTTGAGCGGCGGATCGACCGAGTTCCTCAGTAACTCCACGGCCTCGCGCACCGAGGTCTCCGGGCTGAGGGTCGAGAGATCCACAATTTCTTCGAGTTGATCATAGATCCGCGCGTTGGCGGGATCCAGTTCCACGGGTCGGTCCGGGGTTCGCGTGGGTTTGGCGACGATTTCATCCCAATTCTTGGGGTAGTTCAGTTCCTCCGCATGGGGCACTGTGGACTCTGCCGACTTCAAAAAGAGATCGGCACGTTCCTTCGCGCTCTCACTGATGAGATCCCGCTGCTTGCGGGCATACACAATATCCTCGAGTTCCTGCTTCAGTGCCCGCGCTGCAAAGTTTTGGGGATCCTGGGCCAAGAGACTCTCGAGCTGCCCGAGCGCGGCGTCATAACGCTGAAGTGTCTTGTAGGCCTTGGCCCGCTCCATCAGTGCAATGATGCTCACCTGTCTTTCAATCTCATCCTGGTCATGCAAACGCTTCTGGGTGGCCGCGGCGGCCCTCCGTGCCTCTTGGTCGGCCTGCCAGGCGCTCTCCCGTCTGGCCTGCATCACCCCGGCGGAGAGCTGATTCAACTCCATCGTGTGCCGCTGGGTCAGGTCTTTGCCCAAATGAAGCTCACTGCTCTCGACCATATACATGGCCTTATCCACGAGGTCTTGGGCGGCGTCAAACTGACCGGCTGAGACAAGTCCTGCCACCTTCGCTTTGCTGTCCCCCATCACGGCGGCAATATGATCCCGAATGATCTTTCTCTTCTGCTTGATCACCGCGATGTAACCGCCATTGCCCGCAACGGCAGCCCCTGAAGCCATCGGCGCTTCAGTCGCCTGCAGGGGAGGGTCATTCACGTCGGGAGACGCCGCTACGGCATCAGCGGTCCCCTCATTCGCGCCAGCCGATCGCGCCAACAGGGCGAAACGGCCTCCGATTCTGTCCAGGAGGGAGCCGGGTTTTTTGGGCTTGGCAGACGCCTCCGATTTCAGGAGCGCAGCGACCTGTTGCCGCTCCTTAGCGCTAAGATATCTATTGTCCTCGATCCGGACCAGATACTCACGGGCCTCCTTCGGTTTGTTCTGCCTGGCCAAGTCCTGAGCCAGGTGCAGTTCTTGCAAGGCCTTCTTACGGCCGATCGCCGCCTTGTGGGCGCTTTCCAGGAGAGTGTCGAGTTTCTTTCGGTCCTTCTCAGGCAGGTGCTGCTCGTAGTCTTGGGCGAGCAACAGGGTCTTTTCCGCATCGACATAGCGACCGTCCTTGTACTGCGTTTCCCCAATGCCCATGAGGTAGCGTGCCACCGGAAGCATGGTGTCTCGTCCCTGTGCCGCACAAACATTTGCGCCTCCCATCGCGAGAATCGATAGCGCCCAAACCGCGGCTAAGACGATCGGCTGTGCTTTCTCAGCGTAGACACTGTGTACGGATCTCGGCTTGTTCAAAACATACCTCCTGCCAAAAAAGAGGATCACCCCTCAAGAGAGAAACGAAAAAACACCCTGTACGTAAACTAGCAACTTCAAGTCAAAGATTCTAGGTTGGATACATCACACCTCACTCTAGTGATTTGGTTTTTTTTTTGCAAGGGAAAAATCCCATTTAAAGCCATCCACCGATCATTCCTAGGGGGGTCGCGAAGGATGAACCATTGTATGGAGAGAGGCTTCATCTTGCCGCTGGGCGGGTCGCGTGATGGCGTTCCCAGTTGTCACCGGCGGCGACTCTCAGACGAGTCCGGATGGACGCGACCGAATTTCGCCGTGCAATTGGGGGTCTCCCGTGATAGGTTATGGGGTTTAGATTGTTTGTGAGGGTCACGCAATTCTCGAATGGGCTGGGCAATGGATTCTCGGGCGCTGATCTTGGCGATAGAGACCTCTGGGCGCATCGGATCGGTCGCGCTGGCAACGTCCGAAGCGTTGCTCGACGAAACGACCTTCTCGGCGCCGATGAGACACAGCGCCGAATTGTTCCCCTCTATTGAAAGGCTTCTCCAAGAGACAGCGCGGCCACGTCAGGCCATCAGCCACTGCTTCATCTCGATTGGGCCCGGGAGCTTTACGGGACTGCGGATCGCCGTGTCTGCCGCCAAGGCCATGAGCCTGGCCAACGACACCCACATCGTCGCCGTGAACACGCTCGATGTGATCGCCGCCAACGCCAGCCGGTCTGTCCGAACGGACTACGTAGCGCCCATCCTTGACGCCAAGCGGGGTCAATTCTTCACGGCAGGGTATCAACGCACAGATGCGAGTGCTCACCTGCGCAAGGTCAGCGCCGATTGCCTGCAAACGCCGCAAGAGATCCTGTCTCGCTGCGCCTCACTCGGCGGGTCAGTCGCGCTCTTGGGGGAGGGCTTGCTTCACCACCGCGCACGTTTTTCCGGGGATCAGATTTCCATCCTGGATCCATCCTTCTGGATGCCCAACGCGGCAACGGTCTATGCCTTGGGAAAGGAAAAGGCGGCCAGGGGAGAATTCTCGGATCCACTGACCCTGACGCCCTACTACCTGCGTGCGCCTCAGGTGACGATTAAGAGAGCCTAGGACAGCGGCAAGAAATAGCCCCAAGGGGATTTGAACCCCTGTTGCCGGGTTGAAAACCCGGTGTCCTAGACCTGCCTAGACGATGGGGCCAACTCAATGCGCTGCTGCAAGATTTTTTGAAAGGAGCATCCTACTCAATACGCTAGCCTTTTCAAACTCTATTATTGGAACTGGTTCAAAAATATGCGCATTGTGGTAACAGTGCATCCCGCTGATTATCGTACACGTAATCAATAGCCTAATGCCGTTCGTTAGCTATTTCGTATACGGTAACGGGTACGGGTAAGAGGGCGTTCACTGGGGGACCATCAAGGCTCGCGCCATGTCCCTCACCAACATGTGCTCGTCATGCTGGGCCGTCCACCGCAAAACGGCCTGCATGTTGTGACGGGGATCTTGCGCGAGCAGCACTAGGGAGGACAGACGCAGGGGCCAACGTGAGCTAGTCAGATGCGTGGAGACTGTCTGGACAAGATCCGCCGGCAGGGTCAAACCGCTCAGGTGGTTCAGGATGATGGCAATGGATTCCCACTGCTCGTCAGGGTTGTGTAGCAGCAAGCCCGAGTCGCTCGTCAGCGCGGACCGCAGTTTCGCGGACATCCAATCCGCATACTTGAATCGATACAACACGTCTCGATTCATCTGCTGTTCTCGGTACATCAACTCCTGTTCTTTGAGCAGACCAATGAAGAGTTTGGCGATCTCGATGCGGCCCTGGGCGTCGGCGGTGGGGGCCGCATGGTAAAGGTCATTGATGGAACGGCTGCTGATTTTCACGCCGGGCCGACTGACGGTCACCGGCAAGGGTCGAGATCCCGAAAGCACGCCACCCGACCCATCGGCGGCTGCGCGGACGCCGCTGTCCCAGAGAATCGAGAAGTCGATCTCCAGGGACGCCTGCGGGTAGGCGCAGAGCGTTCGTCTGAGGCGGGGCACATCGAGTCGCACGGAGGCCGTCACGCGCTCGCCCGGCCGAACAAGCACATCGGCGAAGACCCGTTTCGTGATCAACCCCGGCAGAGAGAGGGTCATATCGCCTGACAGTCGGGCATCGATACGCACCGTCCCCGGAAACAGGCCTTGGTCATGGATCACGAGCGGTTCCGGGGAGTGATTGGTGGCGGTCACTGTACCGTTGATGGGCTCTCCAAAGCGGACGGTGCCACGAGGTAGATCCAGGCGCAGGGACAGACGATGGGCTGGATCCATGAACCGAGGAACAATATGTTCGCCGAAATGATCCGCCAGAAGGGTTAGAATGGATCCCGAGTCGATCGTCGGGGTGTATCGAAAGCCATGCTCTTTCAGCAAAACCTTGGCATGGACCGCCGCCAAAGAGCCGGGGTCTTTGGCGATACCGGCCAACAGGGCCTCCTTCGCGCCTTCAACGTCATTTGCGGAAAGCAAGATCTGCGCGAATGCTAAGAGCCCTATCTGACTGGAGTTCCCCTCTGCCAGCGGCCTGGCCCACTGGATCTGATCATTCATGACCAAGGCAAAAGACAGGAGCGAGGCAGCCGCCAGCGAGTCGGGCTCCACCGAATAGGCGCGATTGGCCCAGTCGAGCGCCATCCCCTGGTCCGGATCTGCAAAGCAGTAGAACCAGGCCAGCTGTTTGGGGCCCACGGATTGCTGCCTTTCCGGTTGCGAGTCAGCCTCCGGACCTTCGTTCAGCAGCGCCTCTGCCCTGCGCTTTACCTTCGAGAAGATGATGCTGGCGGTATGGGCGTCTCTCAATGCCAGCGCTGCACGACCGGCGACGGCCTCCAGGAAGATGTCGAATGTCCCTCCCCGTCGAACCGACTCGGCAATTTCCAGGACCTGGGCATGTTTTTGCTGCGTATTGAAACAGCTTATCGCCCAAGGCAGATAGATGTGCGCCGGTACCGCATCCTCAGGATGAAGGAACGCATGGAGCTGAACACAGTACTCATAGCTTCCGGCGGCAATGCTGTAGACCTCCAGACGTTCCGCGTACTGAGCGAAGGCCAGCGCCGCCTCCATGTCCAAGGGGTTGGACCTGAGCACATAGCGCAGATGTTCGAAGTACCGTTCCGAGGTGATGGCGTCGGGATCCAGCGCCGCCAGGTGACCAAAGGCCAGCTTGTTGTTCTTGTCGGCGGCGTAGGCTGCGCGAAAGTGGGAAAGAGCGCCGACCCGATCCGACTGTTCCAGGGAGATCAAGCCCAACTGGGTCCAGAGTTCAGAGTCAAAACGCGGCTTTTTTCCCTGCCCCGCCTGGGCCAGAGACTTCAAGAGTTGCTCCTGTTGGTGCCTGAACTTCATTTGGCCCAGCAGGTACTCCAATGAGCGCAGCAGAAGAGCCTGATCCGGTGTCTGACGGTAGTTACGCTCGAGCCATTCTCGCACATAGGGGGAGTAGTCTCTTTCCGGCCAGTGGCGGGCCAGATCGAGCAGCAGGCGCTGAAGAGGGTCTCCGGTGTAGTTCAGCCATCTGGCGGCGACGAGCAAGACCATCGCCTGTTCGAGCGAAGCCTCGGTCGCATAGGGCGAAGCGGCCAGTTCCCCAGCAATCTCCAGGAATGCCAGAGCCAAGGCCTCGGAGGAGACCTCCGTGTCCCTAGCGGCCGACCACTGAACCCCCGATTGGGCGTCTCCCCGGTTTGCGAGGGTCTGGCCGGCAACGATAGGGCTGCCAACCCAACTCAGGAGCATGAAGAGGGTGCCAATGGGTTTAATTGGGACCTTTTTCATGCCAACTAGCATCTCCTTATGGGACCGTTATCTTCCAAAGCCTTTGGGCCGGACACATCATCCTTGTCGGACACTCCTCGGGGCTGCTTTAGCGCTTTTATCGGCCACGAGATCCCTCAGTCTAGCCCCTGGGCGCCTTTCGGCCCATCAACAGTTGAAGCTCTTCGAGGTGGAGACATCGGCCGGCGCCCCAAAAAACCCCGCCCCCACCCACAACCAGCGCGAAGACGCGTGCCACATCGAACAGCCGCGTCTGCGGCAATCCTGCCATCAGGTCGCGTATCCCCCAGCCGGCGAGCGTCATCACGAGGCTGGCGACTGCCGTCTTCCAGAGGACCTTGATTACGCCATCCAAGACGGAACGGCCAAATCGACGCCGCATGCCCAGAACAAGAATCGTAACCTGCAGATAGGAACACACGGCGGTAGCCAATGCCAGGCCCCGGGTACCCAGAGGCCAAATTAGCGCGAGATTCAAGACGACATTGACGGAGACGGCGATGAGCGCACTTCGAAGCGGCATCTTCGAATCCTGCAGGGCAAAATAGGCGCGGGTGACAATCTGTTGCATGAAATAACCGCTGAGTCCAATCGCATAAACGGCCAGCGTTCCGGCCACCAGGCTTGAGTCCTCCGCGCTGAATTTGCCATGTTGAAAGATGGCCGAGACCAGGGGTCTTCCCACCAGCCACAGGCCCGCCGTGGCAGGGAGGGCCACGCAAAGCGCCGAACGCATGCCGCGGGAGAGCGTCCTGCACAGGGCGGCATGGTCGCCTCGGGCCGCGTCGGAACTCATGACCGGAAAAATGGCTGTGGCTAGAGAGATGCCCAGGACGCCCAAGGGAAATTGGTAGAGTCGCTGTGAGTAGAATAAGCTGGAGACGGCCCCATCACGGAGCGGGAAAGGAATGGACCAACCCGAAACCTGCAGGACAGATTCACCCGACGGGCCACTGAGGGCCTTGGCGATCACGTCGTCGGCCAGGGTGTTGATCTGTGTCACCGTCAGTCCCAGGACCATGGGCCCCATCAAGAGCATGACGCGCCGGAATTCGACGCTATTGAACTGGCACGAGGGGCGTACCCGAAATCCGTGGGCACGAAGCGCCGGGAACTGAAGCAGTAGTTGCAGCCCGCCTGCCACCAGCACGCCGATCGCGGCAACCCCGAGCTGTCGCTCGGGCGGGAACCCCAAGTACCTCCCGCTGATCCAGAAGGAACCGATCACCACCACATTGAGTACGACCGGCGCCAGGGCCGGGGCCACAAAGTGGCGGTGTGCCTGCAGGATCCCCGCCATCGCCGCCACGCTGCAGATCATGACCATATAGGGCAGCATGGTCGCTGCCAGGGTCAACATGCGCGCCGTGTCCGGGTCCGCAGTACCCAGGTATGCGAAGAGCAGCAGAGCTGCC
>JADFHU010000303.1 GCA_022567055.1 Planctomycetota bacterium | reverse complement strand
ATCGTACTCTTTCATAGGGCTTTCATGCTTGCTCAGCTTCACTCCGGCGCAGGTGTCAAACCAATTGTCACCACGCAATTCTTTCCGATCCCTCTAAGGGACCGGCAAGAAATAACATGGACTTTTGAATGCCCAATTGCACCCCATCTTTGATCGCTTCTCAATCGCAAAATCCGCGACGTAGAACTGCTACGCCTGTGGTTTCGCTCAATCGGGCGCGACCAAATATAGGGCACACTTGGACCCCAAATTGTCCAAGTTTTTTCTGGCCGATCCCTAACCCTACACGGTTTGAAGTTTGCGGGCAATCCATCCGGAGAAGCAATCCTGCGAAAGCATCTACATATTTGCTGCAAGTGTCACATTTCCCAAAGCAATCCTTGACGGTTCAGGATCCGCTGCGTAGAATGACGCCATTCAGGACAAGGCCTCGGCTCGGTCCGATCAATGAACGTTATACATGGAGGTGTGTGGTCATTGAGCAAGCAGGGTGAGACAGTCCAATCTTGCCGACCCCGAGGAGGGGCGGCTAGCCACGTAGTGCCAGTCAATCCATACCGAAACGCCCGTAGTCCAATGCGGGTCCATCTTCGCGGTCAATCCCTAGAGAAGTCTCTCAGACGAAAGCAGACGCCGCGTCCGCACAATCAAGGAGGATGACTAGACCTATGAATTCTTCAGACAGAGTAACACCTCGAGAAGTACCGGGACGTATTTCCGAGGGGGTGAATGAGGCGGCTGCCGGGGACGCTGAGCTTGATCGTCGCCGGCTGGTGAATCGTTTCGAAGTCTGGCTGGATGAGGTCCTGGATCCGAATGCCACCCCCTCGGGCATGGCGCAAGAGATCCTGGATCGCTTGAGACAGGATGAGTCCGGCAGCGAGACATCCCTGGAATCCTGTGATCTCTATTCCCTCTGGAATGCCGTGGTCGGCCTCACTCAGGAGACGCGTAACCACGCGGGCGCTTCCCAAGACCTGGTACGCTCGCTGAGTCCGGTGGCGACTCAAGTCGCGTCGATAGAGAAACAAGTCGCCGATCTGGAAACGACCCTGGACCGACAACGGAACGAGGCCCAGAAGTCTCTCATTGCCGAGTTTGAGCGGATCCTGGTGGAACAACGCAAGGCAGCCGAAAAGGCCAAGCAGCTCCACATGCTGAAGGAGGCGGCCGAATCACTCATCGACCTTCGTGAGAGCCTCGACAGCGCACTGGAGCGGGCTCGGGCTGCGCTGCAAGGGACCCCGCCGGAACCGCCCCCCGGTTTTTTCAAGCGACTCTTGGGTCGACCCACGGACCCCAAGCCCCAGGCGGCGGCGACCGAGACGGTAATGGCCGCGCAAGGGCAGGGGCTGGAGCGGGTCGAACAACTTCTCTCGCAGTGGAATATCCACCCCATGGACCTGGAGGGGTCCCTCTTCAGTCCCGTGACCATGCGGGCTATCGAACAGGTCGACGGCACGGATCATCCGGACGGCACGATTCTGGAGGTCCTGCGCCCCGGCTACCTGCAGGGCAAGAAGGTCTTTCGACCGGCTGAGGTCAAGGTGGTGCGAAACCAAGCCGAATTGGAGAGCCAGTAATCATGCAAGCGAAGACCTTGACCTGTCCCGTTTGCAAGACACACCTCAATGGGACAAACCGTTGTTTGGGCTGTGGGGCGGATTTAAGTCGAGTGCTGGTGGTCGCCGCCCAGGCTGCGCTCCTGCGCGAGCAGGCCAGAGAGGCGCTGGGGCGCAGACGCTACGGCGTCGCAAGCGATCTGAGTGCCCGGGCTCAGTTCCTCCATCACACCCCAACGGGTCAAAAACTGCTCGACATGGCGCGCATCCTGGCCGCGACACGCGTGGAGCCCATTGCCGACATGCCCGCGACCTAGAGCGCCTAACAAAATGAATCGTCGCACTGAAAACGAGCGTTTCTGTGTCTGGCAAGGAAGGCGAAGCAGGCCGTCCGAGGACGGTCGATGCAGCCTGACGCCGTCCAGCGGCAGAATAAGCCGTTTGAATGCAGAGTCATTTTGCGTAGGGGCTCTTGGAGCCTCGCATAGATAAGTGTTGGCTTACGGAGAAGGGGCTGGCATCTGAAAATGTGCGACACTTGGCCTAGACGGAGCCCAGTTGCAGATAAGTTGCGACAAGGTGATGGTCTGGAGGAACCAGCAGGAATAGGATGCTGAAAAAAAAGGATACTTACGTTGAATTCCATCCCACCGCCGGCGGGCGCCGGCGGTGCGATGGAAACAACTTCGAACGTAAGTATCTGAAGGAGGAGAGGTCTATGTCAAATTGCTTCGGTTAAGAAAAGAGCAATTTTGAAGTCGTTCATCATATTCTGTTGTCACAAAGAACACTATATAAGTGCCTGGCCGGTCAGCGGCGCAACGCCGATTTCCGATAATGCAAGAGTTTTTCTAGAAAAAGAGCTTAATCTCCATTTTTTAGCCGCAGAAGGCCGATTCTGGAAGATCAAGGACGCCCCAAAATAGATATAATCAATATTTCCCGAAGGTTGTGCCGGGCCGCGTGTCGGTCCGGAAGGGGCTGGCAGGCAGTTTTTCCCTATTGAAGAGGTTGGGTTGGGCCGCGTTTTCCCAGCCGTAGCGGACCTCTGCGGGTCGACTGACCTGATCGCTCCAGACCAAGATGCTGTCTCCGTCGATCCGCGCCTGGGCCGGCAGGAAGGGGCCGCCTTCTTTGGCGATGACGAAATCGGTCAAGGCTCCCCCCTTGGCCATTAGTCCGGACCCGGTGTGGTCGAAGAAGATGCGAATCCTGTGGCCTTCGACCTTGCAGGAGCGGTAGAGAGGGCCGCAGTGGACTAAGTCCTCCTGGCCATAGTGCTCGGATCTCGCCCAGAGGGCCAGGCGTTTGCCCACATCCTGCTTGTTGCGGGGATGGATGTTATCGGGGTTGCCGATGTCCATGGTCACGACGATGCCGGTGTTGGCGGTGTTTCGATGGGCGATGAGCTGGGCCGCGCGGATTTCGGGGGTCTGACCCTTGTAGGGAGCGATCTGCACGAAGTAGAAGGGAAACTCCCCTTGGCCCCAGTCCGCCCGCCAGTTGCGGATCATGGCCGGAAAGAGGGTTCGGTATTGATAGGCTCGACCGGCATTGGACTCCCCCTGGTACCAGATCACCCCGGCGATACGGTAGGGGATCAGCGGGGCGAGCATGGCATTGTAAAGCGTGCCCGGCCGATGGGGATTGCCGGGATCACCGAGATGCCGAAAGCCGGGGCGCCTGGCTGCACGTTTTCCTGCAGCCTCGGCCGCCTTGGCCTTTCTCTGCCACTCTTTCAACCGAACCTGGTACTCTCTCTGTGCCTCCGCGAAGCCCTCTTGGGCCGCTTCGAAGCGGTCAATGATGGGCCGGAAGTCCTCGTTTGCTTCGAGTATCTGCCGCCGCGTCCAGGCCTCGGCCGGTGTACCGCCCCAACTGGTGTTGATGATGCCGAGAGGAACCCGCAATTCCTGGTGCAGGGACCGCGCGAAAAAATAGGCCACGGCTGAAAAATCAGGCACGGTCGCTGGAGAACAGACCTGCCATGACCCTTCACAGTCGGTCAACGGTGTGTCGGCCGTCTTTCTCTGCACGTAAAAGAGGCGGATTTCGGGGTAGTCGGCCGCTTGGATTTCTCTCTCCGAATCATTGGAATTGCGAACGGCCCACTGCATATTGGACTGTCCCGATCCGACCCATACCTCACCTGCCAGCACATTGTCCAGGGTGATCTTGTTCTTGCCGGTGATCGTAATCGTGTGCGTATCACCCGACTTGGGCGTGGCGAGCTTGACCTGCCAGCGGCCCTGGGCATCCGCCTGCACGCTGGTCGCCGTACTTTGCCAAGAGCCCTGCACCTTCACTTCTTCTCCAGGTTCGGCCCAGCCCCAGATAGGCGCGTTTGTCTTTTGCTGGAGGACCATGTTGGAGCCGATGATGGCGGGGAGTCTCACATCAGCCCATGCGGGACTGTGGGATAACGCCAGGATCATGAGCAGGAAGGTGGTTAGGCGGTACATGAGGTTCCCTTTCAAATGAAACGAGTCGAGATCGCGCCTGATGACACGGTCAACCATAGCAAAATCTACGGCGAATGGAAGGCCCCGGTTGGAACAGAGTGACAGCATCCGTGTGCGTAGGAGTTGGGACTTGAAACGCCAACTGTTAGAGACTCCAAGGGGCCAGTAATCAGTAATCAGTGATCAAGTAATCAGTCTTAGGCCCAAACCGATTACTGATTACTGGCTACCGATGACGGTCTTGCCAAGGCCGGGGAAAACCGATAGGCTCTTCCCCGCGTGACCGGAAGAGGACGTATCGTCTGATGACCCTCGGGGTGTCGGGCGCAATCCTGCGGCTTGAGGCTCCCAGCCAGAAGGAAATAAGTAGAGCATGACTAAGGTCCGCGTCGTATTGGTGATGGGTAGCTTGAATGAGGAATCCGCAACCTCGGCCATGATTCAATTCGTGAAGGGCCGCCTGGAGGCGCTCGAGGCCCAGGTCGATTTGATCGACCTGAGAGAGGCCGAACTGCCTCTCTTTCAGCCGAAAATAGCCAAGGAAGTCCCTGCCTACCGGGATATGGAACCCCTAGTCCGTGAGGCCGACTGTTTTGTGTTAGGATCGCCGGATTACCACGGCATGCCCTCCGGCGCCATGAAAAACTTTTTGGACTATTTTTGGAGAGAATTCTCGGGCAAGCTCTTCGGCTATGTCTGCGCGTCGCACGAAAAGGGCCTCACCCCGATGGATGCCATGCGGGTCGCGATTCGCCAGTGCTACGGCTGGAGTCTCCCTTATGGCGTCAGTGGGGTCGAGGGGAGTGACGTGCGGCCCGAGGGGGAGGTCGTCAGCTCCTCGCTGACAGATCGACTGACCATGTTGGCCCACGATTTGGTGAATTATGGGGGTGTCATTCGCGAGCGACGCGAGCGGGACTTGGACGGCGACCATCCGACCTTCATGGCCAACCTGCGGAGCCGCGCATAATTAAATGAGTCATTTTATTATGCGCGGTTCCTGAGGAGCTGAAAGAACCTGCGTACAGGACAGGAGAGGCAAGAACATGGAACGTTTGACTCATGCGGCAAAAGGGGAGGAGCCTTCGGAATCCGCGACAGGGTCGAGCAGATCGTGGCGATCTGTCGTGCCCGGTGTCAGCCGTGTGTGCTCCATTTGCCTATGCCTTGTTGCCATGAGTGGATGCACGACTCCAGCAGCGCCTGCCGAGGTTCTTCCGGAGCCTGAACCTAACGGATCTGACTCTGTGATGCCGCCGCCTACCAAAAGATCGGCCGGTCTGCAAGCGGATACCTTTACTCTAACCGGCACGATCGTATGGAAGGCATTGGAGGGAGGCTTCTTTGCCATCCATTCAGATGACGGCAAGAAGTATGACCCGATCAACCTGCCCGATGCGATGAAACAGGATGGGCTCCGCATCAGCGTCACGGTCCGGCCCAAGAAGGGGGCGGCTAGTTTTCACATGTATGGAGCCATCGTTGAGCTTGTCGACATAGGACCGATCCAGGGTGTCACCAGGTGAGGCCCCCCGCAAGGAGAAGAGAAGCTTGAACGAGCCAAGACGCCAAGTCCTCAAGTCCATGGGCTATGCGAACATGACGATGAAGTAGCGATGCGCTAGGCGTCGAAATCCAGTTGTTCAATTAATGGAAGGAAGGCACCATGAAGACTCGATTTTTCATGACCGTTATCAGTATGACCCTCATCTCGACTGTCTCCTGCTCCATCTCGACGGTCTCTCTCACTGCACCGCAGTCCCGATCCCTTTTCAACGGCAAGGATCTGAGCGGTTGGCATGTTGACATCCCCAAGATGGACAAAGACCCCAATATGAGCAGCGCCTTTATCGTGCGCGAGGGACTACTGGTCAGCCTGGGGAAACCCAACGGGCACCTTATCACCGATGCCGTCTACGAGGACTACCGGCTGGAGGTGGAATACCGTTTTGCCGCCAAGCCGGGCAACTGCGGTGTCCTGGTGCACAGCTCGACGCCCCGGGCGCTTTATCGCATGTTCCCGCAATCGATCGAGGTGCAGATGATGCACGAGAACGCCGGAGATTTCTGGTGTATCGTCCACGACATTAGCGTGCCCGACATGGAGCGTCGTAGGGGCCCCAAGGCAGAGTGGGGTATCATAGAAAATAAAAAGCGTCGCATTAAGAATCTGACGGAAGGCTCGGAAAAGCCAGCCGGCCAGTGGAACCGCATGGTCATTGAATGCCTTGGCACCTCCATAAAGGTCTGGGTCAACGGAGATCTGGTCAATCACGGTTTTGACTGCACGGCCAGCAAGGGTCAGATCGCCCTGCAGGCGGAAGGCTCCGAAGTCGAGTTTCGCAAGGTGGAGTTGACTCCGATTACCACGCTGACCGATACGCGCTACCAGTCACTGATTACTGATTACTGATTACTTTCTCCCCCGACACCAACGGCCCGTTTGAGGGGCACCCACGATGGTATCTGATCTCTAGGGGCGCTGGCCTTCCCTCTCGCCCACGGTACAATGGTCCGCTTCCCATGGCACAGTTGTCCTTGCAGAACGTCGACATCGGTTACGGCGGACCGCCGCTGCTGGAGGGGGTACAGCTGGTCATCGAGAAGGGAGAGCGCCTGGCCCTGGTGGGCCGAAACGGGTGCGGCAAGTCAACGCTGCTGACGGTGCTGGCCGGGCAGATGGCGGTAGAAGCCGGCGAGGTCAGCCGGCAGCCCGGTCTACGCGTGGCCCGCTTGGAGCAGCAGGTGCCGCCGGATCTGCACGCCTCACTCTTTGAAGTGGTGGCCGCTGGCCTGGGTAGGGCGGGTG
>JADFHU010000302.1 GCA_022567055.1 Planctomycetota bacterium | reverse complement strand
GAAAACTAGGCTTGGACGGAAACCTCCGTCGTCGGACGGAGAGCGAGCAATTTTTTCGCCTGGCAAAGACGGCGAAGCAGGCGATGTTTGTTCTATCGTCGATGCAGCCGGATGCGGCCAGGCGGCAAAAGGGCCGCTCGAAGCCAGATCGAGTTTTCGGACACAGCCTAAGACCGTCAGGGAGCCCCAACGCCTGCGACCCGCCACCGCCTGTGTCGCCTGGCAAGACACACGCTTCGTCGCTGCCGATCCCGCCGACGATGCAGTGCCGGTTCTCTTCGCCATTCCCTTTGATGCCCGCCCTTCAACGGGGCACACGTCTGAGATCCAGTGGCGTCTGGAGATCCGGGCCCGTATTCTCGGCTTGGACTATTGCGCCCGCTTCGAAGTGCCTGTCTTTCGCACCGCCGCTAGCAGACCGGACTTTCGACTGGACGAATCGGAGATCACGCCCTTCCTCAGACGGCCCGATCAGAAGGCCCGTCTCTCTCTCTTCGGCATCCAGACCCACGCCCTTCCCGAGGGAGGGCGACTCTTTTTCTTTCCCATGGGGCGCTACCGGATGACCGGCTTGCTTGCCATCTTTCTCTTCCACCTCTGGCTGGTCGTATCCGTCGCCCTCTGCATCCCCAGCTCAATCCCGCTGCCCATCAAGCTGTCGCTGGTCCTCAGCAACCTTGTCGTTCTCTACGGCACGCTGAACCTATGGTTTCACCAGAGCCGTATCGAGGTCTCGCCGGGTCGACTTTTCTATGCGGCAGGTTTGGTCAGAGATCGCCACAGTCGGATCTTTTCCTTGGCCGATATTGCCAGTCTGACCTGCGCCCGTAGCCGGGCGCCCTGGAACCGGCCCGGACACTGCATCCGTCTGACCACCCGAGACGGCCGGACAACCACGCTCGCCCGGCGCCTCCCCAGTGAGGCCGTAGCCGAGGCGATCAGAGGCGAGTTGAGCAAACATCTATTTGGCTTGCGCACGCACCGGATGTGTCTGGGGTAGTGCCTTGGCGATGGCGGCAGCCTCCGGCGAGCAAACCGGGTGGCCCCAGCCACCGGCGCTGGTACCTTCGGTGATGTCGTTAACGATATTGTCATCTTTGGTGGTGCTGACCCCGCCGGGAATGTGGTCCAGCTTGAGGGCATGCCGCAACTTCCAGACAATGTTGTGATCGGCGCAGGAGCTGTCGCCGCTGACACCGATAGCGCCCACCAGCGAGCCATCCTCGGTGTAGAGGGCCAAGCCACCGCCAAAGACATTGACGCCACCGATCTTCTTACCCACCATGGGATCTTTGGCAGTGCCGATTTTCTTCGACGATCCGCCATAGGCGACTCTCGTACTCACCGGATTGCTGTGCTGCAATCCAAATAGACTCCCTCCCGGTTGCACCGCAGAAAAGAGATTCGCGGTCGACAGCGATAAGCCCGGCAGGCTAAAGGCATTGGCGGTATTTGCCTTCTGGGCGGAGATGACCCGACTCCCGGGCCATTGATCGCCTCTCTCCTGGCCCGAGAAGGACACGGACTGCACGACACCATCTCGATCCACAACGGTGGCCCACATGTTCAGTCCGAATCCGCCGTTCTTCTCCTTGACGACATCTCTGAGCGCCTTCTGGACATCCCCGTGGCTAGGTAGTCCCCCAGCATACAGGGGCAAGACCAGCAGCATGGCCAGCGACACCCCCACGACCGTACGACGTGACATTGTGATCATTTGCATAGCACATTCCTTTCCTGAGTTTCCCGAGTCACAGGACACCACCTGTCCACGAGAAGAATTGAAGTCTGAGCCGACAATAGCCCCTGAGCAAGATACACGGTCCGCCGCACAGTTTCAAACCCCTTTTTCGTAGGTGATTTGAACCTTTTTTGACCACCGTATTCGCAAAATACGCTCAAATGATCGTGAGAATCACCATTTTTCACTTATAAGGTGCAAATTGGCATAGACGATGGCTAATTATACGGGTATAATTAAATAATATATGGCTGTTTCAATAGGTAATTGTAGTACTTTAACGGATAATTCTATAGGAAGATTAGTCCGAAGATGAAAAGAGTTGTGCTAGCGTCGCTGAAGGACTGGGTCAGCCAGACACACCGAAAACCTATTCTCGTCCGGGGTGCCAGACAGGTCGGGAAGTCCTTTCTAGTGCAGACGCTGGCTGATGAAGTTTTCGAGACAATGGTTACGATTAACTTCGAACAGACTCCGACTCTTGCTGACCTGTTCGAATCCAAACAGCCCCGGAGAATTATCTCTCTTCTTGAAACCCAATTTGGCCAATCAATAGTGCCTGGCAAAACCTTGCTGTTTCTTGATGAGATTCAAGCCGCCCCCGACGTGATTGCCTGTTTACGCTACTTTTACGAACAAATGCCTGAACTTCATGTGATTGCTGCAGGTTCATTACTCGAATTCGTGCTGGAAGACCATGATTTCTCTATGCCGGTAGGCCGTATTGAATACATGCATCTAGGGCCCATGAGCTTTGAAGAGTTTCTGTTGGCCCTTGATAAAGAGACGCTGCTCTCCTTTCTTCAGAAGTACTCATTATCCGAATCCATACCTAGACCGATTCACAGTGACCTCATGCAACACGTTAAGGACTACTGTTTCATTGGGGGGATGCCCGAAGCGGTCTTGAAATTCGCGACAACAGGGTCTTATGTGCAAAGCGAAAAAACCATCAGCAGTATCCTGTCAACCTATGCGGACGACTTCTCGAAATACGGTAAGCGAGTCAACCATCAACGAATTCTAAAGGTATTCTCAAGAGTGCCGAAACTTGTGGGACAAAAACTCAAGTACACCCAGATCGACCGCGAAGAAAAGAGCCGTGACCTTAAACAGGCGTTGCACCTGCTAGAACGTGCCAGAGTTGTGACTCTGATCCAGCATAGTGACGCGAATGGCATTCCCCTGGGCGCCGAAACAAATGAAAGGTTCTTTAAACCCCTTTTCTTGGATGTGGGGCTTTTGTGTCACGCATGCGGTCTCAGCATGTCGAATGTTCAACCGTCCACGCCTATCATGCTCATTAATTCAGGTGCGGTTTGCGAACAATTCGTTGGGCAACACCTGCTCTATGCGGGCCAGTATTATGAAGCGCCCCAGTCATTCTGCTGGGCACGTCAACGCGGCAGCTCTAACGCCGAGGTCGACTATGTGATCAGCCACGGGACCGAGATTATACCCATTGAGGTCAAGGCCGGAAAAACCGGCTCCTTAAAGTCGATGCATCTGTTCTTGAGTGAAAAACAGAGAGGCTTCGGCTTACGATTCAATGCTGACCAGCCATCCGTGGTCGATGCCATCACCAACGTGGCCGGTACGCCACGTCATCCTTTCCGTCTACTCTCATTGCCCTTCTATCTCATCGGGCAGACCAAACGGTTGTGTCACGAGGCGGGGGGCTTGACTAGCGTTTAGGGGAAGGCATGCAGTAGATTTCACGCTGAGGTCCGACCCTAGATCAACCCGACTTTCATGGTAAAATCTCCTTAGTTCTTGCTTCTCACATTTTCCGGTTTCAAGCTGAGTGCTTCTCTTCTTCGGGCAGCCTACGGTCCTCGGATCATCGTTCTTACCTCCTTCCCTCTTCTCTGGGTTACATGGGTCGTTTCGGTTCGAACCTCCGCGCAACGCACGCGTATATTCCGCCGTATCTCTCAGGAAGCGCGGGAAAAGTCTCGGCAGTCAGTCTTTCCCTGACCCACATCATCCAATCCGTTTCGTCTCGTGTTGCTATTTCCTCACGCGCCATGGCGCGAACACAATCCATTTCACGCTATCTTCGCCCACCTATTCTTACAACATACTCCACCGAAGACATCAGTACTCTTTGAATCTTCTCATCCACTCGGGCCAGTCCTCCGGCTGGACTCCGCCGGCTATGGTCCAGGGTCCGGATGTGTCGAATTCAGGGTGCCACTTGAGGGTCCAGTGCTCCTTTAGGCCCACCTTCCGCACCGACCAGTCTCGAAAGAGCATGTTAATGCCGCCACTGTGACGGTTGATGCAGACCCTCCCCATGAAAAGGAAAGCTGGGCGCCCTGCGACATAGCCTTCGTACTCTGGAGGATCATGGTAATGCTCCGGGGCAACGTGGTAGAAGGAACAGTCAAAGAGCACCGGAATTCCAGCGTGTCCGGCTACCCGGTTGTAAAAATGCTTCCCGAGCCACGAGTTATAACCGTAGCTGCCGAAGATATGCGGATCATCCTCCGACTCGTGATGAAACCAGGCAAGCACCGACAGCCTGCTCGTCGTATGGCGGCTGGTCGTCGGACAGAGCAGGATGTCCACGTAATCGGTTATGTACGGCTTCAGGGAAAGGTACCATGGGTGTGAGTTGACGAGCAACCAGGACTTGGGTCCTCCGGGGGTGTCGGGCATCCTGCCGTCATGGTCGCCCACATACGCGCTGAATGCGATGCCCCACTGTCGTAAATTGGACTGGCACACAACGGACTTGGCCTGCTTCCGCACTCGTCCCAACACCGGCAGCAACACGGCCATCAACAAGGCAATGACCGCGATCACCACGAGCAACTCGATAAGTGTAAATCCGCGTCCCCGCCTGCCTGTTCTTGTACGGCCCATTTGCGAAACTCCCTGCCAAAATAGTTTCTTTCATGACCCTTACCTTCTCTCATATCGCCAGCGGCATGACCTGTCAGCCTGCCTCTGTTCGCCGGTGGGGGCAGGTGTGGGGGCTCCGCGTTCGTCGGTTAGATCGCGTCTGTGGGCGTCTGAGCGAGAGGATTTCCCCTTGATTCCCAAGGAAAACTTGGTAAACTAGGAAATGTAGATCCGAGGCCACATCCGGATCAGGACTGAGGAAGCAAGGATGAGGAGATTACCGATATGCTCAAGCCATCGCCAGAAGACCCTGAATCAGAGCGGTCCCTTGCCAGCTTGTCATTGCAGGAACATCCCTTCCTCCAAGGGACCGTTTTCTTCCTTGAATCGGGAAGAAACGGCGTCTAGCGATTCAAGGCCCCCTGCTGTTTATCACCTCCCCCCCCTTCTTTCCGATCGGCAGGGGGTTTCTATTGATGTCATCCATCCGGCTCAGTATCTTTTCCTGTAAGACCGAGATGTGATCTACGGTCAGCCCTGATGTCACCTCGGTTGAGCCAAACTCAGGTAGGTAAATCCGCATTAATTAGGGAGATGGACAAATGGATGACAGCGAATCGGACGGTGGCCCATTGATTGGAGACCTGACGGGGTTTGGTAAAGTAGTCAATTCCGAGATAGCGAATCGTACCTATGACGACGCAATGTCGCTGACGAACCTGTGATGTCATTCTTCATCACCTCCGCTCTTTGGTTCACCAAGTGACGTTTCTGCAAGCCGTGTCATTCTCTGGAGCACTGCCGGTGACAAACCGGCGAACACCCCCCAGAACACAGATAGACCTACGTTTTTCAATGCCTCCCATTGAGCGTTTAGGGTTCCACCGCTGGATTCGCCCTTGTCCGGCAGTTGGGCGTATACATCCGTGGCCGGACGAGTCGGAATGTCTGGGAAGATTTTCCCATCGAGTGCCTCGCCCCAAAGTGCAGCATACAGCAAAACTGCCGAAACTGCTCCGATCGCGACGCTTCGAACAGTGCCTTGGAACAAGATCTTGCCTTCGGTTTCACCCAGTTCGGGAAGATCGAGATTGTGCAATTGAAGCAATGTTGCAAGAAGAGCGCCGGTGATGCCCAAGACGCCCCAATGGAGAATTGTAAGATTCCAATTCCCTTCGCTGTGAACAATCGGCAGAATTCCGGCCAGCAGCGTCACAAGAAGGGTTGCAGTTACCCAGTACATAACGCAGGCACGAGTCCACTCACCAATGGCCCAAGTTTTGTCGTACCAAGCCACAGTTTCACGAAGGCTTTTGAGCTCAGCACGGAGATTGACTGCAAGTTGGTTTATCTGCTCCTCGTCGTTTGTCTTCTTCTCAGTAGAGGGATCCCCATTTTTTTTTCCAACTCTTGCACAATTTGATTGATCCGACGAGTCCATTCCTCGCCCTGCGCCAGGTCGACAATAGATGTATACTCATCGAGCAAAGCGAGTTCACGCCGCGCTTTAGCAATCAGTTCGCTCACAGGGTTATAGAGCTCCACCAACGCTTGCCTCAATGGCAATACGTCCAGCTCAACAACTGTGTGATCGGTGTTTTCCAATCTTTGTTTCTCTGTGGCCGCTTGCTTTGCAAAATCGGCGCCTCGTCCGTTATTGTTTGCGGCAGAATAAAGCTCGACATCGGAGAACAGGCCTTGGAGTTCTTCGCGTGAAACGCGGCGCCTGTCCTCCACCCATTTGGGAAATTTCGAACGAAGACAAATCAAAAGTGTCACGGGAATGGTTGCTAGCGCAATGTAAGTAAACGCAAGACTCTGCCCAATTCCTGGAACGCGTCCAATCTGAATTGCAACAAAGCTTGTAGCAAGGATGCCAAACCACATCGAGAGTTGGAATGTGTTCCGCAAAAAGTCACTTATGCTTGTGATTATCTTTTTTACTGTCTGCGTTAATAATTCCACCATGTGATCCTCAAACGTACATCTTCGATGCCTCTAGCGATGTCGTAGGCCGTGCTGCGATGCTCGGTTGCCACGATGTGTAAGCAATTCTGGTATGTAACTATACCAGAGTCGTCGATCGATCGCGAAACACCGAGACAATTCGTTGTTCACGCGAAACGATTCAATCACCAGGAAGCCCCACAGTCATTCAATCGCTCAGTGTTTCCCCGGTAGAAATACGCCGCAGCCTGATCGTTTTCGTTCGGCGGGTTCAATTCGCCGGTGCTACGGGGAAACAGATTGGTGCTTTCCCCTT
>JADFHU010000301.1 GCA_022567055.1 Planctomycetota bacterium | reverse complement strand
AAGCCAAACATGGCGACGTTAAGAAAGGCGAACCCATTCCCCAGCGCGTCAAGATGTTGAGGAACAAGATCCGCACGGTGATCGCCGATGAGGAGCACACCCTTTCCCAAGAAGCGGAGTGGTTTCTCTACCACGACCTCGATAGGCTCTTTACCGCCGTTCAGCTCTATAGCTATCCGGGACAGTACTTGAAGGACCAACCTTCGGTGACACGCATCGCCGAAACGTTATTGAAACTGGAAGAGGATGTGTTGGGGGAAGGACGGTACGAGGGCCGCAGAATCGCGTACCTCAAGTTCGGCGCAGCCATTGACGTCAATGCCTTTGCGGCGGAACAGGGACTGGATCACAAGACCGCGGTGGGTCCGCTGACCCGGCGGATCGCCGAGGAGATCCAGCGACTCATAGAAGATGTCACTCGGAGAGATCCCGCGCGGTTGTAGAACGCGTTCTATTCGCTGGGGAGATACTCGGCGAATTGACTCTCAAACTCGGGAAAATAGCTCGAGATAAGCGGCAGGTCGAAGCTCCGTAGAATCGACTCCTTGCTCTCCCGGTCCAGCAGAAAGCGGAATGCGGCCTCTACGCACTGCGCTTTGGTTATGTTGCCACGCGTGAGTCGCTGATAGAGGTCCTCGGGGACAGTCACGCGATGCGTCGTCTTGGAGCGCCCGTCCGCGACGACCACGTCACACACTGTTCCATCGCCGCTTCCTGTCTCTGTCACGGTGATCTCCGCCATCAGGTCAACTCCTTTCCCCGGGCCATGAGAATTTTCCCGGTGCGGATCAGCTCGATGATCCCGTAGGGGGTCAACATGTCCACCATGGCATCCAATTTTTCCGTACTCCCGGTGACCTGGATGACGAGCGATTCGCTGTTGAAATCCAAGGTCTCTGCTTTGAAATGCTCGCAGATCTGCAGAATAGGCGTGCGAGTTTCGTCCGGCGCCTTGACTTTTAGCAGGGCCAGTTCCTTGGCGATCACGTTTTCCCCGGTGTGGTCCGTTGCGTGCAAGACATCGATGAGCTTGCTGGTCTGCTTGATGATCTGTTCCAGCGTTTCCGGGTCCCCCTTGGCGGTGATGGTGAGGCGGGAGGTCTCTTCACCCTGCGTGGGCGAGACCACCAGAGAGTCGATGTTGTAGCCTCGACGCGAGAAGACCTGGGCGAGGCGGACCAGGACACCGGGCTTGTTGGTGACGAGGATGCTAATCGTGTGGGTGCTGGATCCATTGATGGTGCCGTTGTTGCCGCTCATTAGGTACTCCCCGTGGGCTTGTCCATCTTGGTGTCGGGACGTTCGATCAGCATGTCCTCGAGACGCTTGCCGGCCGGAATCATGGGAAAGACATTGTCGGCCTTTTCGACCTCGCAATTGACGACACAGGGCCCCTCCTGGTAGTCCAAGGCCCGGCGGAGGATCTTGCGGACATCGGCGGGCCGCTTGAGCGTCAGACCCTTGCAGCCCGGGTAGCTGTTGGCCAGTTTGGCAAAGTCGGGATTGCCCTCCAAATCCACACCGCTGGTGCGGTCCTCATAGAACAGTTCCTGCCACTGCCGGACCATGCCCAGGTAGTGGTTGTTCAGGACCAGGATCTTGATCGGTAATTTGTGCAGGGCGGCGGTGGCCAACTCACAAAAAGTCATCTGAAAGCCGCCGTCTCCGACGATGGCGACCACCGTATCCTTGGGCCGCCGAACTGCGCCCCAACTGCCGCGGGAAAGCCATAGCCCATGGTGCCCGCTCCGCCGGAGCTGAGCCAGTTGTGGGGGACATCGGTCTTATAGAACTGGGCCGCCCACATTTGATGTTGCCCGACGTCGGTCGCTACGATCGCCTTGCCCTCGGTGAGTCGATAGATCTCATCGATGACATGCTGCATCTTCAGCCCCCCCATCTTCTTGTAGTGAAGTGGGTACTTCTTCTTGTAGCCGGCCAGATGTTTGAGCCACGCCTGGTTCTTGCCGCGCCGGACATGCTTGAGCAGTTCGGAGACGACCACTTTGGCGTCACCCACGCAGGAGACATGAGGCTTGATCATCTTGCCGATCTCACAGGGATCGATATCGATGTGCAAGCGGATGGCATCCTTGCAGAAGGCCGGCGCTTGGCCGATGATGCGATCGTCGAAGCGCGAGCCGATGTTCAACAACAGATCGCACTCCACCACGGCCTTGTTCGCGTAGGCGGTGCCATGCATGCCGATCATGCCGAGACTCAGCGGATGAGTCTCCGGAAATGCCCCTTTGCCCAGCAGGGTCGTTGTCACGGGGGCCGCCATGGTCTGAACGAGTTTGGCGACGACGCCCATCGCCCCGGAGATCAGGACGCCGTGCCCCAACAGGAGCAAGGGCCTCTTAGCCCGATTGATGTGGTCGGCCATCTTTAAGACGGCCTCCCGATCGTACGCATAGGAGGGGTCGGTTCGATACCCGGGGAGATCCATTTTCTGGTCCAGTGACCCCACAAAGGGTCCTTGAGTGACATCTTTGGGCAGATCGATCAAGACCGGACCGGGGCGGCCAGTGGTGCTGATGTGGAAGGCCTCCCGAACCACTCGGGGAATATCCTCTGTCTCTCTGACCAGATAGCTGTGCTTGACCACCGGCAGGGTGATGTTAAAGATGTCCGCCTCCTGAAAGGCGTCCTTGCCCAGCATGGGTCGGATCTGCTGGCCGGTGAGGACGATGATGGGGATCGAGTCCATGTGGGCGGTCATCAGGCCGGTGATGGTGTTCCCGGCACCGGGGCCGCTGGTGACCAAGACCACCCCCGGCTTGCCCGTCGCCCGGGCGTAGCCATCGGCCATGTGGGTAGCGCCTTGCTCGTGTCGGACCAGCACGAGTTTGATCTTGGTCCGGGTGGTGACCAGCGCATCGAATATGGGGATGGCTGCGCCCCCGGAGAGTCCGAAGATGTGGTCGACGCCCTCCTTTTCCAGACACTTGATTAAGGCCTGGGCGCCCTCCATGGGTATAGCCGTCTTCTTCACGGTCCTTTCCGAAGGTCTCTTCGTCTTTACTGTTGCAGGCACAAGGTTTCCCTTTTTTTATTTAAGTGTCCGTCATGAGACAAGAACGCGGCTCAAGAACAATCATATTATCGTAATATAAAGGGATCATGTATAGGATTTACGAAAAAACCATAAAGAATTTTGAAAAGTCTTAGGTACACCCCCGAAATCGATCTAAAAAATAGCCCAGTTCCAAGATATCGTCGGCTATTTCTCGCCCACGAGATAGGCGACCCACCCGGCATCGGCCTCACCTTGCGTCGTGGCGGTGAATACGCCGTCGCCCTCCCCGTCCTCAGTCGTCCCTTCCCAGTAGGCGGTGGCGCGGTAGCCCGCCTCGGTCAGGATCTCGGTCAGTTCCGGGAAGGTCCAGAGTCGCCAGTCGTAGATAAAGGCATTCTTCAGTTGCGACCCATCCTGGAACTTGAAATGAATGCGACACTGGGCGGCGCCGGTAATGGGGTTGTACATGGCCTGGTGCCAAACATAGGTGAAGTTTTCAATCTCGCTTTCCTCTTTCAATTCCTCGAAGGCCTCGTAGCCACCGAAGAGGTCGAGGAAGAAGATGCCATCGGCCACGAGCGATTCATAGACCCGCCTGAAGTAGCGAATCATCTGGGCCCGTTCCTGGAAGATCCAATAGCTGAAGTTCATGGCCAGCACCACGTCCACCGGCTCCGTCTTCACCTTCATCACATCGGCTTGCACGAGTTGGATGCGTTTCTGCTGCTTGGGTGTCAGCTTGGCGATGTGGTGGTCACGGCCCCACTGCTGTACCTCCGTATCCATATCGACAGCGGTCGCGGTGTTCGTGGCACGGCGGCGAACCCACTCACAGGAGGTATTGGCCGTCCCACAGAAATCCTCGCGCAGCCGACGCGCCCGACGTCTGCGGAGTTTCTTAAAGGTGTCGTCCACGAAATCGATTTCCGATTCCACACATTGGACGGAGGCTTCGTATAGTTTGTGTTTGTCGGCCTGGGAGGCCATCGTCGGTTTGGAAGAGTGTGACTTCTTCTTGTTGCGGGGTGTCCTCATGGTGTGACTGCGTCCTTAGCGAAAATGATTTTCCGGAGCAGTATAGCGGCTACTGGGGAGAGGTCAACGCAAAGCAGTAGTAGGCGTCCCCCGGTTTGGTGCCCGGTTTGCCGCCGCCTCCGGCGGCAATGACCACGTACTGTCTGCCATCGATCTGGTAGGTCGCCGGTGAGGCATAACCGCCGGCATCCATTTGATATTCCCAGAGCAGCTTGCCCGTGCGTTTGTCGTAGGCGTGGAAACGCTCGTCCATGGACGCGCCGATGAAGACCAGTCCGCCGGCCGTGACCAGGGGACCGCCTATGTTGAAGGTGCCGGTGGGGGGTTCGCCGCGCTTTTCCAATTCGGGATAGGTGCCCAGCGGGACTTGCCAGCGAATCTCACCTCGGTTCAAGTCAATGGCACTGAGCGTCCCCCAGGGCCGTTTGTTGGCCGGGTACCCATTGGGGTCGCGAAATTCACGGTGTCCGGTGGCCACGTAGGGAATCTCATCGGCCCAGCTCATCTCCAGCTCGCTGCGTTTTACCTTCCTGTCACCCCCCTCCTCGAAGAGGAAGGCCAGGACCGCCTGTTTCTCCATCTCCGTAAAACTCGCGAAGGAGGGCATCTGACCGCGACCGGTCTCCATCAATTGTCGGACCTGGTCCTGTGACATCCGCTGACGAACGGTCTTGAGAGAGGCGAGGCCCGGCGCGGCCGGGTTGCGCACGGTGCCATATCCGTGACAACTCGAACAGATGGTCTGGTAGAAGAGCTTGCCCAATTCACCGAGCGTAATCTCCTCCTGGGGTTTTGCGGCCCGCATCGAGATCCATTCGGCTTCGTTGCTGGCATTCACATAGAGCAGACCCGACTGGGGATCGAAGGCAGGCCCGCCCCATTCGGAACCTCCGTTGAACTGGGGCAAGACGACCGAGGGCTTCATCCCCGGCGGAATAAAGAGACTACCCGTCACCATTGCCTTCAGTCGCTTCAGGACGGCTCGACGGGCGCCCGGCGATAGGTTGGTGACCTCATCGGCGGTGAATCGCTGTTGGGCGTACGGAGGCGGCTTGAGCGGGAAGGGCTGAGTAGGCCAAGTCGATTCGCCCGGCACCTCGGACTGGGGCACGGGACGCTCTTCGACGCCGAACAGGGGCCGGCCGGTCTCCCGATCCAGCAGGAACAGATGTCCCATCTTGGTCACCTGAGCCACGGCGTCCACAGATCGCCCGCCCTGCTTGACCGTGACCAGGACCGGGGGACAGGGTAGGTCGTAGTCCCACAGGTCATGATGCACGACCTGATAATGCCAGATACGTTCGCCGGTCTCGGCATTGAGACAGAGGATACAGTTGCCAAAGAGGTTCTGGCCGACCCGATTGCCGCCCCAGTGATCATAAGAGGGCGATCCGGTACCGAGGAAGACCCGCCCCCGCCGGGCGTCCAACGTGACGCCACCCCAGGCATTGGCGCCTCCCACGCGCTGCCATGCATCGGGAGGCCAGGTGTCGTAGCCGAACTCTTTCGGATGGGGAATGGTATGAAAGATCCAGCGTCGTTCGCCGGTCCGCAGGTCGAAGGCACGGATGTGGCCCGGTGAGGAGGCACTGGGACCTTCGCCCACACGAGACCCCAGAATCAAGAGATCCTGGTAGATGACACCCGGTGTCGGCGCGCTCACCGACAGAAAATAGACGTCGCGGTCCAGGCCCTCGTGCAGGTCGATGCGACCGGCGCTGCCAAACGTTTCGACCGGCGCTCCGGTGGCGGCATCAATGGAGTAGAGAAACGCGCCTGCCGAGAAGTAGATGTGCCGCTTGTCCTGCAGCGGGTCTCGCCAGTAGACCAGTCCTCGATTGACGCCCGCGCCGCTCTGGCCCTTCCAGGGGTCAAAACGCCAACGCGGCCAACCCGTTGCGGCGTCCAGCGCGACGAGACGCAGGGAGGGGGTCGTCAGGTAGAGGACCCCTTCCACCATGAGCGGGTTGCACTCGATGGTCGAAGTCCGCCCCTCGCGCATGTCACCGCTTCGATAGATCCAGGCCAACTGCAGTCGCCCCACATTGTTGGTGTCGATCTGATCGGCCGAACTGTAGCGTGTGGCGGCTTGATCTGCGCCATAGACAGGCCAGTCGTTATCCCCCTGGGCAACACCGGCCGCGGAAAGGCACACGAACGTTGCCGTGAACAGCCAGGACGGAGTTTTCAGGAAGAGCCTTGAGTGGCGTTGCATCCATGGGGAGCCATGAAAGTCGGTCTTCCTTCGCATGGGCGTCAAGGTGTCATGAGGCTCAGGATGGCTTCGAACAGTTCATTCGAGGTACCTGGGCCGTCCCAGGCTCCAGCCTCGGGCCCACCATTCCACAACTCGGCGGCGTCAAAGAGTCGACTGTCATTGTTGAAGGTCACATGGCCATCTCCGAAGAGTGCCGTGATGCCCTGAGGCTCGTCGCCCAGACGGTGCGAGACGACATTCCAGTGTTGGATGTTGTCGAACACGATCGGTTTCAAGCTCAAGGTCTCAGGCCGTGACCGGTTGTGCAGCCAGTAGTTGTAGGAAGTGCGGACCCTGTTCTCGGGGTCGCCGTTGGCCCTGACCGGCAGGAACGTCCCCCACTTTTTCCCTTCGGCGGACTGGTTGTAGGCATAGGAATAGGCGGCGCCGGGCCCACTGTTGCGTTGGCTGGGACAGTAAAACACCTCCTCGGTATCGATCAACCGGCCGCTATACAGTCTGGCCAACTGTAACGGAGCATAGGCCTCGTCGCCCTCGGGTGCGGCGGCGTCGAAGGCCACGTAGGAACGCCAGGGTTCGAAGGTGCTGTTATCATACGTGTCT
>JADFHU010000300.1 GCA_022567055.1 Planctomycetota bacterium | reverse complement strand
TCGACTTCGACAACAGCGCCGCCGCAGTTTCAGAGGCGACGCGTACCTTCGATGCTCCCATGGATTGGAGTCGATCCGGTGTCAAAACCCTGGTGCTTTCATTCAGCAGAGGGGCCGAAAACACCGGCAACGGTCGACTTTATGTCAAGGTCAACGACACCAAGGTGGTTTATCAGGAAGATCCTGGGACCCTGCCTCCCGGCTGGGATGCGTGGACCCAATGGAATATTGACCTGAGCGCCCTGGGGACGGATCTGACGCAGGTCCGGAGCCTGACGATCGGCATTGAGGGTGCCGGCGCCAAAGGCGTTTTGTATGTGGACGACATCCAGCTCGAGGGAGACGCTGCGGAATCGGGAGCGCAGGTGCTGACGTGGTTCGAGGCCGAATCGGGTCAGATTACCGCGCCGCTGCAGGTGTTCTCGGATAGTCCCACTGCCTCCGCAGGTCAGCATATCGGCACAGTGGACGGCATTGGAGACGAGAACGGCAATCCTCCCGCAGACGGCGTTGCGACGTATTCCCTTACTGTACCTGAGGACGGTGTGTACCAGCTTGCCATTCGTGTGATCATCACGGGTGGAAGCAATTCCTTCTGGATCCGGATCCCGGGCATGGCGACCAACACCACGAACCATGCCAGTGGCTGGGTCCGCTTTAACGACATCTCAAACGGCGACGCCTGGCATTGGGACGTAGTTCACAGCAGTGACGATGGCAACAGTGTGGTTGATTTCACCCTCTCCGCGGGAACCCACACCCTCGAGATTGCACGGCGTGAAGACGGCACCTTGCTCGACGCCATTGCCGTCACTCGGTAATACGGTCTCCGAACGACAATAACCAGGGGTCTGTGCCTAACGGCACAGACCCTAGTTTATTAGGAAGACTATTGCCATCGATCGCTTGAACCTGTTCGTTTTCACAGTGGGAACGTCCACGTTGGCAGCTCCCTGAAGAATCGGCACAAGTCTATCGCTACCCGTTCGCGGCAATGCGGCCGCCTTCCAGGGGGACGCCCAGGGTAACATCACCGTCGGCGCCCAAGGCGCGGACATCTGAGCACCGCGGATGAGTTCAGTTTCATCTACAAGCCCTGAGCGGCGACGGTTCGGTTTCTGCGCGACTTCACAGTCAGACGGTGGTCCACAACTGGTCGAAGGCGGGCGTCATGGTTCGTGAGAGTCTGGCCCTTGTCGTCCAATCCGGATCGCATTGTCTTAGGCATCACCCTCTGTTACCATGGCGATCATGGATAAGCAGACACCTGACAGAGGGAGTTCGGGCATGGGCAAAGAACGGAGCCGACAGAGGCACGCCTTCATCCTACTCTTTCTCTCAACGGTCGCTGTCTGCCGGGGGCAAGGCGACCTGGTCTTTGAAAACGTCTATGAAGCCGCCTTGGACCTACCCCGTGTCCTGTTTGCGGTGCAGCGTGGTCCCAGAGGCCCCCTGCTGATGCCCAAGACCGGCTTTGCCGTGCACTATGCCTTCCTGGACACCGGTGCCTCGGGAATTCTCATGTCACGGGAGACCGCGACGCAACTTGGGATGACCATCGATCGCCGGGCCCGCTTCGTCGACGTGGGCGTGGGCGGGGCCGAGCATTTCGGAGTGTCCGAACCGCTCTATCTGGGCTTGGCCAACATCCATACCGAGAATCCGCAGGACCCCCGCGCCTACCGCATGGTGGGGCGGGCACGATTCCAGATCAAGGCCACCCAGGCTGGGCTACTCAGTCCGGCGGTCGACATCATTGGCATGCCCGCTCTGAAGGGCAGGGTCGTGGTGTTGGACACTGCGGCCACCAACAGGCTGGGCTACTGCGCCGCCACAGTCTTGCCGCCGGGGGCACCCGGCATACCGGCCGTTCACATAACGGTGGGTCTCCGTTTTCAATGGTTCAGCAATCCACGGAATCCCGAGAACATTCCTCCGCTGCCCGTGCTGGCATCGAATCCGGTGATCGATAACATCGTCTTGCAGCATCATGGCAAGAACTCGCGGGCGACCTGGCTTCTGGATACCGGCGGCACCATTAGTCTCATTTCCACTCAGCAAGCGAAACGTCTTGGCATCCTCAATCGTCAGGGCAAACCGGTCATCAAACCCGCCTTTTCGCTGCCGGTAGCTGGCGTCGGTCAACCCACCACGATCCCCGGCTATCAATTCGAACGCCTCATCATTCCCCTGCGAAACGGCCGCAGACTCATCTTCAAGAACGCCCGCCTCGGCGTCCATGACATTCACTACACCGACGGAAAGACCCAAACACGGCGCACCCTGGATGGCGTCTTTGGCATCAATTTTCTCTGTGCCTCCGCCAAGATGGTTGGACTCCTACCCGGTGACATCAGCGAAACACCCTTCGATAAAGTTGTCATTGACATGCCCCGAGCCCAACTGGGATTGCGCCTGCGGGCCCGATAGCACGAGAGTCGGACAACAATCGGTGGATGCCGCGGTTCAACAACCCTTGGTTTTAGGGACCGGGAAAGAACAACTTGTTTATTGCCGATCCCTAAGTCAACGGATGGATGAGAAATGAAAACGAGCTATGCATTACTGATCGGGTTGTTGTTGGTCAAGGTAATCTATGTGGAGCACGCCGCTGCGATCGAAACATCCGCGACCTTGTCGAAAGAGGCGGTGCTCAAGCAATCACCCGTCAAAGGGGGCTTGCTGGTGCATCTGGGGCCGGAGAACGCCGAGTTATTGCTGGCGTTCGCCGCAGAACCTCGCTTCGTCTGCCACGGGCTTACGACCGATCCGGACAGACGCACGGGCATTCTCCAAGCGCTCGATGAGGGCGCGGCTTATGGCCGCACTTCAGTCGACACCTTGAACCATCCGCGTCTTCCCTATGCGGATCACCTGGTGCGCATTCTGGTCGTCGAGGCTGCCAGTGGCGTCGCTGAGCACGAAATGTTGCGCGTCCTCTGTCCTGGTGGCTTATTGTACGCGAAGTCTGCGACAGGATGGACAGCGACAACCAAGGAGTGGCCCAGCGCCATCGATGAGTGGACGCATGCCCGACATGGGGCGGATGGCAATTTTGTTTCCAAGGACGAGTCCGTTGGCCGCCCCAGTAATGTCAGATGGATATCGGCCGCGCAGTACAGAGGGGTACAACCGCGCCAGACGCAGGTGATCGTCACCAGCGCAGGCCGCCTGTTCTCCGTGCGCGATACGGGCACTAACGCGACGCTGACAGCACAGGACGCTTTCAGCGGTGTCAAGCTCTGGGAGGTTCCCTACACAAGCTATAGAAAACCCAGCTTGCGGCATCGCGATTTCTGGAATTTTCCGGCGCTGATCGCCTGGAAGGATACGCTCTTCATCACCGGAAAGGCTTTGGACGCCAGCAGCGGCGATGAACGCTTCGTGCTCGATGGCAATCCATTGGTTTGCGACAACGACGTGGTGATCACGTCCATGTTGAAGGCCTATGACGCCAAGAGCGGCAAAGAACTCTGGCACCATCCGCAGCCAGGAAGCCGCCCCATCATTGGCGGTGGGAACGTCTACTTTGTCGAAGGAGAGTGGCCGGCAAAAGGCGGTCCGCTGAAGTTGGTGTCGCTGGACCTGAGGACCGGAAAGGTGGTGTGGCAGAAGGTCTTTGACCTGCCAGCCGCGGCGGGGAAGCCGGATGCCTTTGACAACTATTCGCCGAACAGTATTCCCAACGGCCTGTTGGCCGGCATGATCTACCATCAGGGCACCTTGGCGCTGGAGGTCACGCGCACGTATATCTATCTATTCTCGGCCAAGGACGGTGCGCCTATTCGCAGCTTACGCTATCGCAATTGGTCGCCCTATGCGTCTGGCTTGCGGGCCCTGATGATCGACAATCTCCTGTGGCTGCCCGAAGCCCAGACAGACTTCGACTTTGGTTATGACATCAATGCATACAGCCTGAAGGACGGTGCGAAGGTCAAATCTCTCCAGCTCAAGACACCGATTCGGCAGCGCTGCCGCCCGCCGCTGGCGACCGAGCAGTTTATGTTTCTCGGCGGCCTCAATTCGGTCAATTTGTCAACGGGTGAAGAGACCGTTCGGCCGATCGCGCGCAGCCTCTGTAATTTTGGCATGGTACCCGCCAACGGCCTGCTGTATGTGCCGCCGACTCATTGCCGGTGTTACGCGACATTGAAAGGCTACGTCGCTCTCGAGTCGCTCCAACCGGGGCAGGAACTGGTTGCGGCCAACACCGCTGATCATCTCATCAAGGGCAGCGCCTATGGTCGTCAGTTGCAGGCCACTTCCAGCGCCAATGATTGGCCGCAGTTGCGACAAGATGCGATGCGGCGCGGGTACTCCAATTGCGAGCTGCCGGCACGGATAGAGCTGCTGTGGATGCAGAAGTTGGCGGGGACCCATGCGTCGAGCCCGGTGGTTGCCAATGATGTGGTCGTCGTGGCCGTATCCGATACGCACCGCATCCAGGCACTCAACGCTGCAACCGGCGAGGCGCGATGGGAATTCGTCGCGGGTGGCGGGATCGAGGGCCCCCCGACTATTGCGGGGGGACACGTTGCTTTCGGCTGCAAGGATGGCTGGGTTTATGTGCTGAGTCTGATGGACGGATCCCTGCTGTGGAAGAACATGGCCGCGCCGGCTGAACGGTTGATTATGGTCGACGAGAAGTTGCAGTCCGCGTGGCCCGCGCTCGGCCCTGTGCTCATCAGCGGTAACAGCGTCACCGTTGCCGCGGGACTGCACAACATGGCAGAGGCTGGCATCGTCGTGTCAACCTTCGACCTGTCGACAGGCAAGAAACGATGGCAGGCCAAGACCCCGCACAGGCCACTGGTCAATCCGTTAACCAGCGGTGTGTATCAGAAGGTGTACGACAAGCGCCTCGGTATTATCCCGACGAAGCCGGCCGCCGCGTTGCTGAGCGGATGGCTCGTTGGCGACGGGGACAGCGTACAGATCGACCGCTTAGGAGCGTTCGAGATCAACAGTGGCAAGTCGGTGGTTCTTTTCGATACCCGTGTGAATGAGGCAAACACGGCGAAGCTAAGTTCGTACAAAAACGGTAGTCGCCGCAACGATTTTGACCGCTGGCTGTCATCTGTGGAGGACACGGACGGGCGCCTGTTTAATGCCAGTATCGCGCCCAAAGGGTCGGTGGCGATCGCCTCCTCGAAGAACCACTGGGTGGCCGTGACAGAGGACCAACTGATCCTTCTGGAGAAGGACAGAAAAGAAGTGTTCAGGGTAGCCTTGGGCTCGGAACACCAAGCTATCCCGCACGGCATTGCCATCGCCGGCAGCAGGGTTTACGTGTCGACAGTAGCCGGGCATGTTCTGTGCTTCGGCGCACCCATTCAGTAGCTTCATGTTTGCCAAAGATTTCAGAACGGAACTGAAGTTCTTTCGCTTGAAAAACGCTCCAGCCCTGGTTAGTATGTAGTGCACTTGGAGGAAAACACCTGCAAAAGATACCCGCAGATTGAAGGAGGTAGGAACGAACGTATTAACAAGTCCCTATGTCGCTGTGCATTCCAGAGAGAGTGCGTGGCAATCGAAAACGTCAGCGTAAAAAGATCTGGAGGCGAATGATGTGTGAGAGACGGATAAACCGAATGTTGATCGCATTGGTGCTGGGCCTGATGCTCGGCCCTGCCCATGCGGATCTGCTAGGACACTGGAGTCTGGACGAAGGGACCGGCAGTGTTGCCAATGACCGATCCGGTAATGGCAATCATGGCACGGTGCACGGCGCCACCTGGGCGGATGGCAGGCACGGAATGGCGCTTAGCTTCAATGCAGTAGACAACTATGTAGAAATGCCGGTGGTGGACAGTCTGGAGGCAATGAGCAATATGACAGCGGCCGCCTGGATAAACTACACGGATGCCGGTGACGGCTGGTTGGGTATCATGGCAAACGGGCAGCAAGGCGGCCCTTGGGAGACCTACGGGCTCTTCGTCAACCGCGGAGGACCCTTTCTCTATGCCACTGTGTATTTGGATGGCAACCATGTGACCCAACAGACGGCAAATGGTGCAATAGGGCCGGATACCTGGCACCATGTATGCTCCACCTGGGACGGTTCCAACGTCAGGATCTATGTAGACGGAAACCTGGAGTTGGAACAGGCCCGGACCGGCACACTGACGCCCACCGGACGGGCCCTGCGCATTGGCCACCGAATTGGCAGTTCCCACTATTTTAATGGCATTATCGACGATGTGGCCGTGTTTGACCATGCCCTAACAGAAGCAGAGATCAGAGGGATTATGGAGGGTATCCGGTCCCCGGAACTCGCTGCCAATCCCCAGCCTGATGACGCTGCGCCGGACATCTCGCGGGACGTGACGCTGAGCTGGAGCGCGGGTGACGTCGCTGTCACGCACGATGTGTATTTCGGGACCACTTTTGGCGATGTAAATGATGCGGCGACTGCCAACCCACTGGGCGTGCTGGCAAGCCAGGGTCAGGATGCCAGCACATTCGACCCCGGGCGACTAGAATTCAGCGAAACCTACTTTTGGCGTGTCGACGAGGTCAACGGTGCACCAGACTTTACCGTGTTTGGGGGCGATATTTGGAGTTTTACCGTTGAACCGATTGCCTATCCCATCCCCGCGATCACGGCCACGGCCTCCAGCTCATTCGGCGCTTCAGGGCCTGAGAATACCATCAACGGCTCCGGTCTGGTGGATGATCGCCATGGCGTTTCCGCAGCCGACATGTGGATCAGCGGAGGCGTCCCCGCCACCCTCGAGTACGCCTTCGACCGGGCCTACAAGCTGCACGAATTGTGGGTCTGGAACTCGAATCAGCTCATCGAGGCCTTCGTGGGATTCGGCGCCAAGGATGTGGTCATCGAGCACTCCCTCGATGGCGAAAACTGGACCGTTCTCGACGGCGTCGGGCCCTTGGCCCAGG
>JADFHU010000299.1 GCA_022567055.1 Planctomycetota bacterium | reverse complement strand
TCGCGCCCGATTGAGCGAAACCACAGGCGTAGCTGTCCTACGTCGCGGATTTCGCGATTGAGAAGCGATCAAAGATGGGGTGCAATTGGGCATTCAAAAGTCCAAGTTATTTCTTGCCGGTCCCTAATTGGCGACGCGCTGGCAAATCTGCCGAGTGAAAGAACCTCTATTCATATACGACGCCGACGTATGTGTTCTTCCAGGACGGTACGATATTCGCCGATATGGACGTCGCGTTCGCAGCACACCAGCATCAGGACTCCGTCGCAACGGAAATTTCCGTCCCATTCTGTCACTTGATCGTCGCTCCACTTAGGATCGTAGGCTTGCAAACGCTCGTCGCTGATTCGAGAAAGGTAGGCCCGGAGGTTGACGTCAGTTTCATCCGAGGGCGCGCCGTCGATGGGTTTTTCCAGGTCGATTTCGTTCACGGTGGATCTCCTAAGGGATCGTCAAGGAATAAGTTGTGCAATTGGGCATTCACATGCGGAAGTTATTTCTTGCCGGTCCCTAAGTGTCAATAGTCGCAGACGCGGCTATGGGTGCGCAGTCTGTTGGATGGCAGCATCGCCTCTCGAAGCCCGGTGCCGTCTGTCCCTGGGTCATGGCACGAGGAACAAATGGCATTGTGCTCCAGTCGTCGATGTTTCCCGGTGCTTTGGCCGTGGACGTCGTGGCAGGCCGAACAACTCATTGCAGACGGATCAGACACCGCGCACTCACGAGCGCTCAGATAGATATGTTGGTCGATAGGTGGCAGAGCCTGGATCGCGGCGTCGGAAAAATCAACCTGAAAATCTCGAAACAAGTTGTCGCCTGGGACAAACGTCTGTGGATACGGCAATCCAGAGCTTTTCGATTTCCCGCCACGCAGGTGGCATTGTCCGCAGACCGAGGCCATTGTGCGAGGCTCCATACTTTTGCTGGAGAGCAAGGCGAGGCGGGTGTCTTCTGTGTGGGCGAGTGGGACGTCGCCGTGGCAGGTAAAACAGTCGAGCGAAAGTGCAGAGAATGCCCGTGTTTGTGCATCGACGGCGGTCGCATGGCAACCGGCGCAGCGGTCTCCGAATGTCGTCTTGTCCCACACATGGGGCTTACGGTGATTCAACTCGCCGACGCGGGCAAGCGACTCACTCTTGCCGGCGGCGCGATGATTCGCGTGGCGCGGGGAACGGTACGCGAAGGATGTCGAGAGCATCTCCAATTTTCCGTATTCCTTCGATCGCCGCAGATAACGCGTGATACGCCGTGACCCCAACAGGTACCGCGTCTCGGCAGCGGCATCGTTTCCCCCAGCGTGCCGGCGCAGTGCGGCGACCGCCGGTTCGTCGCGATGGGCGGGACGGATCGTCAGGTGATGCCCGTTCTTGCTCCATGTGGCTCCGATGTTTCGATGACAGAACAGGCATTCATCCCCGGTGATATAGGAGGGTCGTGGTTTTCCGACATGATCGCCTCCCCACGCGGCGGGATCGACGCGATGGGGCTGCACCGGCTCGTCGGCGGGGGTCGAAACGACGCGGGCGACAGACCCACCGACCATCAGCAATGACACAGCAGTCACGAATCTTGCGGCGCGAGACATCGACTCATGCTCTCGCTCACGAATGGGCCCGCACCCACCCCTGGGCCGCGTTGTCGCGCTGTCCGCCGCCTTCCAGGTAGGTCGTTTTGAGTTGGCTCAACGAATCCGCGGGAAGGGCTTTGAGCTTCTGATTCACATCGATGCCGTAGATCTTGGCGGCATTGAGACCAAAGATGTTGGCCTTGTCTTGCTTGCTCAGCTTTTCATAGCCAAATTTCTCGCACAGCGCGTCGCTAATCTGGAAACGTTTCATCGCGTCGATGACCCATTGGGGCGAGCCCCACCAAAGGCAATCCGTGCCCCAAATCACATGGTCCGAGCCGTAATACTTGACGTTCTTGCCGATCAAGTGCTGGCACATCTCGGGGTGTGAGATCGACAAGAGGCCGAACGATGAGCCGATTTCCGGATAGACGTTCTGCATCTCCGGATTGCGCTCCTTGATTTTCATCAGCTCGGCGTGCCAGAGAAAATCGCCGGTGGTGGGGTCATAGAAACCCTGCCGCTTGAACTGCGGCTCGCCGGGCCCGTGCTTGAGCGCGGAATGGTAGGCGATAAAGGTCAGGTCGGGATGATCCTTGGCGGCTTTCTCAAGGTCGCCCGGATGGGCAAAGTGCCCCAGCGTCCGAGACTGCGAGGCGAATCCTTTGTGTACGCTGAATACCTTGAGGCCCAGTTTTCTGGATTTCTCGTAGAAGGGATAGGTCAGCTTCTCGTCATCCAGTCGGAAGCCGTCGCCGGACCGGCCAGGGTCCGTGTGGCCGTACCACTTCCAGCTATCGATACCGTAGGTCTTGACCTCCCGCTCCATTTGTTCGAAGAGTGCCGGGAAGTCCGGTGCATTGGTTTTCCTGTCCCAATAGTGATTCGGTGCGCAATTGCCCTGGCAGAGGGCGCGCGTTCCACCGGCCAACTCGTTTATCGCCTTCTTGCTCTGCGACATCAGCCAACTGGGCAAGATGCCGCCGCGCCGATTCCGGCCTTCGAGAATCTTGCCGGCCAGGTCTTGGTTGATTTCACGGCCTGGCACGCCGGAGATGACCGCAATGCTGGTCTCGCTGTCGAAGAAAATCTCCTTGACGAAATTCGTGAAGCTGTACGCGTCGGGATTGTCTTGCAGATCGAAGCCCATGTTGCGCACGAACTCGGCCGTTCGGAAGCCGATGGCCACGCCGTTGGTGAAGTGAGTCTGCACATCGAGGACAAAGTACTCGCCCTTGGGAAATTTCTCCGCCGTTGCCTCGGCGTCAAGCGTCTCCGCGGCGTCAACGTCCCAGTTCGGGCCGTAGATCATGTTCGACGCCAAAAAGGCCGTCGCCATACCCATTGAAGTCCGCATGAAATCACGCCGCGGCATGCCCAGCTTTTTGGCCTTCTCTTCCGACAACTCTCCGATCAATCGCTCCCACTGCCGCTGCTGCTTGTTCTGCGGGCGCGGTATGAACTCTTCATTCGACACCGCCTGTGTCGGGACCGGCGAGTCGACGCCATTTTGTTGGTCACGCTGCCATTTGGGAATCCACATTGTTGTCCTCGCTTATGTTTAGGGTAGGGTGCGATTGGGCATTCAACAGTCCAAGTCATAACGACAACCATGATTTCGCGTCGTTGAAATCGGCCAGGGCGACTTGCTGAACAGGGCTCTGCAGTACTTTTCTGCGCAGGACCATTCTAGGGAAAGTCCAGACCATTGTAAACCTGATATCGTATTCATTTAGAGTGCCTATCAAAATGAATCGTAGCACCGAAAACGAGCGTTTTTGGGTCTGGCAAGGAAGGCGAAGCAGGCTATCCGAGGATAGTCGATGCAGCCTGACGCCGTCCAGACACAAAATAAGCCGTTTGAATGCAGAGTCATTTTGTTAGGTGCTCTTAACACGCCGGTGGCTCCGTTTACACTGTCAGAAGGTAGCTGTGATCCCGAGTGATAGCGGCCATGGCCGGTTGGGGCTATCGGATCTGGAAGGTTTTTGGGAGATGTGGCCGTGGCTGGGCCTTTTCGACCCGTGGATGATCCCTATGCGATCCAGTTGATAGACTGGCTTCGATACCTATAGCTAAAGCGGCAGTATCGTCATTCGCGATCTTCATCTTCATTCGGCGAAGGTGGTGTCGTGCGTATTCCGGGCGGGTCGTGCAAAGGGTGGAATGGCAACCGGGTCACGGAAAAGGAGATCCTACGCGAGCTGGATCTGCTGCAGGCCGCTGGGATCGGAGGCGCCGAGATCAACTCGATCGCGCTGCATGAAGAGGCCGATGCGCAGAGCGTTGCCCCGTGGAGAGGCTTGGTGAGAAATGGAACCGACTGCTGCGAGTGGCGGTGGAGCGGGTACGAGAGAGAGGGATGATTGGCGATCTGATTGTGGGCGTAGGCTGTGTCAGAAAACTCTACCTGGCTTCGAGCGGCTTGTTTTACGCCTGGCTGCTTCCGGCTACATCGACGATAAAACCAACATCGCCTGCTTCGCCGTCTTTGCCAGGCGAAAAAACGCTCGCTCTCGTGCCGACGACGGAGTTTTCTGACAAAGCCTAGGCTGGCTCTTTGGTGGACAGTTCCTTGCCGCCAATGAGACCAACAAAGGGATCAGACTGACGACGGGGCATAAGGTGGGGGTATCGGGACCAGCCCGCTCATAAAGTTGGCGGCTAATCACTAATCCAGCTTTGACTCCCAAAGCTGCCCCTCCTAGTTCACTATTTCACCTTGTACCTAGGGGTTTCGCCCTTCACATACTGAGCGTACCAAGCCAGACGCCGTTCGAGAAAATCCTTTTCATGAGCGCTTGTCCACCCGCCGTGGTGTTCACCGGGATAGACAACGAGCCGGGTGGTGATGCCGCGGCGGCGGAGAGCCTGATAGAGCTGTTCGGAATTCTGTACGGGGACGTTCCAATCCTTCTCGCCGCAAGCGAACAACGTGGGGGTCGAGACGTTTTGAATATGATTGAAGGGTGAGAGACGATCCCATAATTCGCGGTTTTCCCAGGGCAGGCCCAGTTCCGATTCGTACCAGCGCTGATACATATCGTGGCCGTAGTTGGCGAGGTAGAGGGCGGAGCCCGCGCCGCTGACGGCGCCCTTGAAGCGATCGGTTTGGGTGATGATGTAATTGGTCAGGATGCCGCCATAAGAGTAGCCGCCGACACCCAGGCGGTTGGGGTCGGCGTAACCGAGTTCAATGGCGTGATCAACGGCGGCCAGGACATCGCGGTAATCTTTCTCGCCCCAACCCTGATAGAGACCAAAGCAAAAATCCCGGCCATAGCCGGAGGAACCGCGCGGATTGCAGCGCACGACCACGTAATCATTTGCAGCGAAGAGTTGGGCTTCGAAGGAAAAACCATAGCTGTATTGCGAGACGGGACCGCCGTGGATGAGCAAGAGCGTGGGGTAACGAAAAGCGGGATTGAAGGATGGGGGCTTGGTGATAAATCCTTCGATCTCGAGGCCATCGTGGCTCTTGAAATGGATTTCCTCGGTTTCGCCGAGCGTGATCTTGGAGAAATGCGCCTCATTGACATGAGTGAGTTGGCGCAGGCCGTGTTTACCGGCGATGAAAATCTCGCCGGGCAACTCGGGTTTGCTGATCCGTGCGACCAACGCGCCATTGTCGACGAGTGAGAAAGCACCAGCGCTGACTTGGCCGGCGATAACCCGGGTGATTTTACCGCCATGGGCGGGGATGCGTGCGATGTGATTCTCGCCACTGTCCTCGACATTAAAATAGATGTACTTCCCATCTTCGGAAAATTCGAGCCCTGAGACGTTGCGATCGAGGTCCTCGGTCAGGAGCCTGGATTCGCCACCGTGGGGATCGATCACCGCGAGATGATTAGTGGCGTAATTGCTGCCCTCGACATCGGGAGCCGTCGTATATGCGATGAATTTGCCATGGGGATGCCATGTGGGGGAAGCGTCGGCTCCCGGGGAAGATGTCAGTTGAATTAGGTTTTTACCCTTATCCGCGTTATCCGCATCCACGAGCCAAATGTCGGTATTATAATTACCGTCGGGTTCTTCGGTGCGGTTGCCGACGAAGGCGATGGTCTTTCCGTCGTGCGACCATGCGGGGCTGGAGTCGTCATAATCGCCAGAGGTGACTTGGGTGAGTTTTTTCGATTCGATGTCATATACATAAACGTGATTGCGTCGACGGTCGAGATAGCCGGTGTAATCACGCTTGAACTGGAGGCGGTCAATCACCCAGGGTTTGCCTTTTGGCCACTTTTTGGGCGAGTCCTTGTCCACCTCATCGGGATCGGGGTCTTTCAATACCAGGAGTAGTTTTCCTTCGTCACGGGAGAAGTTGATCGAACTGACGCCTCGTTCGAGGCTGGTAACTTGTTGCCCCTCACCGCCGCGGACCAGATCGAGGAACCACATTTGAGACTTGCCACCGTTGCGTGCCGAGAGGAAGTATAGTTTTTTCCCATCCCGGCTGAATTTCGGTGCCCGGGAGGAGAGCGCTTCGGCCGTCATGGGGATGGGCTCGCCGTTTTCAGTCGCCATCATCCAGATGCGTGTCTTTGAACTATTCTCTTCAAAATTGCGGGTGCTGACCGTATAAGCCACCCATTTGCCGTCGGGCGAAAGTTCGGGGTGGCCGACATTCTTGATCTTGAAGGTGTCATCGATTTCCAGGACTCGCAAAGAGGGAGGCGACGTATCCTCTTCAGGGTCCTGTGCCACCAAAAAGGTGCATGGCAATAACGCGAAGACGCAAAGGGTCGATGCAAGTGATTGAACTTTCATTCTATTGTCTCTCATTCATAATGTTTGCGTGTAAACCCAGATCGACGCAACGACATCGGTTGTGTGGGCCCCGGAAGACCGGAAAAGCGGCATTATGGCAGACGCGATGTGAAAGAACGCGTGGGCTCTGGAGACGCGAGGCTAGGAGCGGTCTCCAGAAGCCCAATGTTGTGTGTCTGGCATACCCGGCGACTTAAGAGTGATAGTATGGAATATAATGACACCTATTTCAAACTAAAGTCTCGAGCCAGCCCAACGGAGGCGAAGGCTAGCTGAGGGCAAGGGAAACGCGGTAACGCCAACCTGAAAGAAGCCTAAGGCAGGTAAGCGAGCGTAGCGAGACTCCGAAGATGCGGGCTGACGAACAGCAAGCGGATCAGGCTTGGATACGATGGGACGAGCTGGCAACACACAGCGAAGTCCTCTATCCGTTGTGGTGCGTATCTGGGTATATCCGACAGTCGTGCATCGAAAGTCGCCGGGATTACCCCGGGAGGTCCGTTGCGTGTCCTTTCCCGGACTGAGCGAACCGCAAGGCGAGCCCATCGCGTAACGGAAGTCAG
>JADFHU010000298.1 GCA_022567055.1 Planctomycetota bacterium | reverse complement strand
TACCACTTTGCTGCCGTTGATCTTGACGTACAATTGGCCACCCGTGTTGGCCGGGCTGCCCCGGAAGAACAGCACCAGACCCTGGACACCGTGCTTGGTCCAATCCATGGCGGCACCAAAGGGTCGCGTGGCTTCGGAGCGAGGCGCGCCGGAGTTGTCGAAGTGGATGGGTAACGACTGGCTGCCGCCATAGACGATCGTTGTTTCCGGCGAAAAGTCGCCCAGCGACGGAACTGCACCCACAATGGCCCCATTGTTGGCCGGATCATCGAATCCGTCGATCCAGGTGGCCCAGATTTCGAGGAATTCTTCGTCCTTGTAGCTCTCCATATCGTCAATGGCGAGGGTTGCGACGGTGGTGAAGCTCCATACGTCCCCGGCCCACTCCATGGGATCCATGGCGTCGTTGACTTCAACGACTTGCCAGTAATAGGTCTGGCCGAGTTGCAGATCCGCTGCCAGGCTGTCGAAGCTGCTCTCACTGACCCGACCCGCCAGGGACAGATCGTTGACATCGGTCCCGATGTAGACGTCGTGGCTGTCGGCTTCACGTCCATTGCGGCCCCAGGAAAGAGTCAGATCGGGTGCCACGTTGGTCGCACCTGAGTCGGGTGTTGGCCTGGTGGCAAACGTGGGTATGGAGAAGAACCGTACCTCACTGAGACTGGCCTGCGGGGCGAAACCCTGCACACTGTTGACGGTCATCCGAACATACTGGGCCACGGCACCGCCGAATCCGATGGTATTGTTGTGTGCGTAGTCCGCCAGCCCCGAGCCCTGCTCCAGTGGCCCGACATCGTCCAGAACGGTCCAGTTCTCGCTATCTAGAGAGTGTTCGATGACAATATCTTTTGCGCCGAATCCAATGAAGGGCTCGATGGTCTGGTTGGAATTCCAGACCCAAAGCTCATGCAGCTTGTAGGCCCTGTCGAATGCGTACTCGATCGTGGCGGGGATACCCCCGCTGATCCACATATCGGGAGCGGAGACTCCGTGGAGATCGTCCACCAGACCGGAGCCGTTGATGGTATTCTCAGCTACGGAAGCGCCGAATGAGCTGGAGGCCGTGGCGGTGATACTCGTGATTGGAATCGAGAAAGGCTCGGTCGTAAAGCTCCAGGTAGCCCCCTTGAAGACCGTGAAATCCGGTGCGCTGTTGACTTCGTCTACACGCCAGTAATAGGTCTGACCGAAGTCGAGAACACCGGCATCATAGGTCGCAGCGCTCTGTGCTTGGCTTACCAGCACGTCCAGGGGATTGGTCACATCCGCTTTATTGACAGTGTCAGACACCGTGCCGAAATAGACATTATGAGTTGCGGCGAACTCTCCGCTAACCCAACTCAGCACGACATGACGCGAGATGTCAATGCCCTCATCATCAGGGCCGGACAGACCCGCCAGCTCAGTGGCAATGCCTGGCCCTTTGCCGAGCATCACGGCCTGTAGCTCTTCTACCGTCAAGGCTTGGTTGTAGATACGCATATCATCCAGCAGGCCATCAAACCACCTCGTGGCCAGATTGTGTGGGTTCTGACCGAGCGTAACATCCATATCCTCAATGGTGTTGATGGCACGGGCCGAGACCCCGCTGGTGCCGTCATGAACACCGTCTACATAGAGCAAGACGTCCTCGACGTTTGGCGCGTCGGCGTTGAGTACGGCCGCCACATGGTGCCACTCGTTATCGATAAGAGAGGTGTTGGCAAACTGGAATCCACCATCCACCTCACAGCGCAACTCGCCTCCGTTATTGATACGCACGATCCACTTCGTGCCATTGGTAATCAATCCCCAACCGAAAACAACACCAGGGGCCGTGGCCGTCTGGATCCAGGCGGTACACGTTCGCGGTTCTGCGCCTAAGATACCCGTGTATCCGGGTACGACCAGATAATTTCCCAGTGAGGTTTGCAGGGCACCGTCAAAAAATCCTGCTGCCCAGGTCGGTGCACCTACCATTTCCGCGTGCCGGTCATTGCCGGACGAATCAAGGGCCTTAGTCCCTAGCCCGTCGTCCAGGCGCCAGTGCGATAGCAAATCTCCTTGGACAGTGCCCGCTATAAGGGTCAAAAGAGGCCAAAACACGAGAATTGATTTTCTTTTCAGACTCATCCCAATCTCCTTCATCACAAACTGATAGGAAACCTCATTTTCACATCCAAGAGTAACATCCAAGAGTAATTGTATCACCGAAGGGGATGACGTTTCAAGGGCGAAATGGGCCATCCGACAGGCTCCTAGAGCCACGAAGCGTGCAGGGTCTGAAATGAGGAGGGGAATGATGAGGAGATCCGCCGACACGGCCATTATCATCGCCTACATGCTCTGCTTCACAGGCGGCCTCC
The DNA here is from genome assembly GCA_022567055.1 of Planctomycetota bacterium. Lineage (GTDB taxonomy): Bacteria > Planctomycetota > Phycisphaerae > Sedimentisphaerales > Anaerobacaceae > JAIPFM01. Next base: position 4,557 of record JADFHU010000298.1, on the reverse strand, counting down.
TCAGATGCACCCCTTCTCCCCCAAAGGTTCTAATCAATTTCGTAATTCATTTGACATCGCCTCAAGCCAATCGTTAGTATTCAAGTAGTTTACTACACAATATTGACGCATGTGAGTCATTAGACCCTACGGATCATGATTGCCGACAATAGAGTTGGACAACCGAATGTTGAAACGAATCCTCCATTGTAGGAGTATGGCTATGGACAGACGAAAAGGGTTTACTCTCATTGAACTGTTGGTGGTCATCGCCATTATTGCCGTTCTCATGGCGGTCTTGATGCCTGCCCTCTCTCGGGCCCGAGAGCAGGGCAAGCGCGCGGTTTGTCTGAACAATGTCAAGCAGTTGGCCTTAGCCTGGATCATGTACGCGGACGAGAACGACGACAGGATCGTTAATGGGGCGACCGGCTTCAGTTTCAGGAACACGGGATGGGGTGACCACGGCAAAGAACTTTCGTGGATTGACGGATACAATCCGGGCAATGAGGTAGCCGCTCAGGAGGACATACGGAGGGGTGCCTTATGGCCCTATGTCAAAAGTGAGAGAATCTATCGTTGCCCGACCGGCAAGCGCGGCGAGGCATTTACGTATTCTATTATGTTCTCGATGAATGCCGTTAACCACACCTGGGTGTCCAGTGTGCGGGGCGCCCATGTCAAGAAAAGGAGCGAGATGCGCCCGAATCCGACCAAGCGCGTGGTCTTTATTGACGAGGGCCGCATGACATCGGATGCCTATGCCGTCTTTTACGATCGGGAAGAGTGGTTCGACAGCCCCCCGGTTCGCCACGGGGCTGGAACAACCGTCTCCTTTGCCGACGGACATGCAGAACATTGGAAGTGGAAAGGTATCGATACCATCAAGCATGCAGGAGATGACGACTTTCGCAGTGGTCCGCAAGTCGGGAAGCGGCCCGAAACAGATGCCGGTTTCGAGGATCTTCACAGAGTACAAAAAGGATGCTGGGGAAAGCTCGGCTACGAGCCTACATATTAGGCGTTTCAAACACCCAGTTCTTTCAACGGACCGGTACTGTCCGCGAATCGATCGAGTTCCATACCGAAGAGGTGAGCGTAGGAGAGCCATAGATTCGCCAGCGGTGTGCCGTCGGTGCATTTGATCAAGCGTCCCGTCTCAAAGCGGCCGGCGCCTGAACCGGCGGTCACTATGGGGAGCTTGTCGTACTGGTGCGTCTTGCCGTCGCCGAGGCCGGCGCCCATGGTGAACACGGTGTTGTCCAGCAAACTACGATGGCCTTCCTTGATCGCGTCCATCTTCTGGACCATGTAGGCGAATTGCTCGACGTGGAAGTGGTCGATTTTTTCGAGATCGCGCCGCACCTCATCCTTGCCCTGTTGGTGTGAGAGCTGATGATGGTTCTTAGGTTTGTCGAACCAGCCCTTTCAAGGTGTCCAATTCTAAAGTTAATCGCATAAAATAGCCGAAATATCTGTCAAGTTATCAGACTCTGTTGTTTTAGCACAGTAGCTGCATGGAGGTAGCCCAGATGCTTGGCAAGATTTTTGAGCGGTTTGTCGAGAAGAGCCCCGTATCAGTAATGGCACGCGGTCTGCTCGAAAGGGTTCTCAATCCCAAGACACTCAATGAAGTGTTTGAACGCGTTGCCGATCGTCAATACACACGCGACCTATTGTTCTCGGTCGTTTTTGACTTGATGAGCCAGGTCGTCTGTGGATCCCACAAGTCCTTGCATGCCGCCTATCAGGCGTCGGCCCAAGAGATTGGCGTTTCGGTTACATCCCTCTACAACAAGGTAAATGGGATCGAAACGGCCATATCCGCGTCTCTGGTTCGATATAGTGCCGATGCGGTCACACCCATCATCGAAGAAATGGGTGGCGCATTACCGCCATTATTGCCTGGGTATCGGGTCAAGATTCTTGACGGCAATTGCCTAGAGGCGACAGAGCACCGAATTCGCGAGTTGCGCGGAACCGCAGCCGGCCCCTTACCCGGCAAGTCCCTGGTTGTCTTAGATCCGTCATTGAAGCTGATGGTGGATGTATTTCCCTGTGAGGACGGCTACACCCAAGAACGGGCATTGCTGGAGCAAGTCCTGCCCACGGTACAGGCCGGTGACTGCTGGATTGAAGATCGTAACTTCTGCACACTGAAATTCTTGTTCGGAGTCGTTAAGCGTGACGCCTATTTCGTCGTACGACAACATCAAAACATGCCCTGGGAACCACTGGAAAGATTCAAGAAAGTGGGCCGCATTGATGGGGCTACGGTGTCTGAACAACCGATCGTCGTCCGGGATCATGAAGGGAACGAACTTCGGTTGCGTCGCATCCGCATCCGTCTCGATAAACCCACGCGCGACGGTGACCGGGACGTGTTTGTCCTCACCAATTTGCCCAAGAAGGTCAATGCCAAGAAGATCGCCACGCTGTACCGAAACCGTTGGAAAATAGAGACCGCCTTTCAGGAATTGACCCAACACCTAAACTCAGAAATTAATACCTTGGGCTATCCCAAAGCCGCATTATTCGCCTTCTGCACTGCGTTGATTGCTTACAACGTGATGTCTGTCATCATGGCGGCTTTGCGGTGCGTCCATGGAGCGGATGTCGCCGAACAGGAAGTGTCGGGATACTATGTGGCGGATGAACTATCCGGCGTCTACCAGGGTATGATGATCGCGATTCCTGAAAAGCATTGGCAGATCTTTGGTCGCATGGAACCTCGAGAGTTTGCCGATACGCTGCGGGTCCTTGCATCAAAGGTAAATTTGGGAAGGTTTAAAAAGCATCCTCGTGGGCCGAAGAAGCCGCAACCCAAACGCACGTATGATAAGAACCACCCCCACGTCTCAACATTTCGGTTGATTGCTGCGCGCAAGTCTTAGCGTCAGTGACCTCAAGTAGAAACCTCAATATTCTATTTACGAACCATTACTACAGCAAGTCGAGTTTTCCACACGCACTTCCACCTGTCTCGTCTAGGGCGTTCTATTGTTACGGTCTCAACCTTCATATACTTGACTCGTGCCAACAAACACACCATGTTGAACCGACTCCGTCTGTAGGAACTCGGATGTACGGTCTCCACCCGTTTTGTGGCCGAAGGCCACCTTGAAAGCATTGCCCTTAACACTTAACACTTAAAACATAAAACATAACACCTAAAACTAAGCGTAGCGCTTACCTAAAACTAAGCGTAGCGCCTAAACAGAAGCGCAGTGACCAACTTAAAACAGAAGCACCCTTGACAAGAGAATTGATAAGGCGTAGTCTTCTTATTGATAAGGCTCTTAAAATTAGATACTGACAGGCAAGATTGTAATCTGCATTGGTTTATGGATTCGGTTTTGAAAAGCCCTTAAAGAAAGAGCCAAACAAGGATTGCTTACAATTTACTGTGATCTCAAAAAGGAATTGGAGTATTGACCCATGACGAGTATCAGAATCACAATTAAAGAAGACGACAAAGCAAAAGATCTCATACGGTTTTTAAGGGATATCGATTTTCTTGATATTCAGGTCGAAGAAAACACTGAAACAGTGGATTCAAAAAGCATAGATGCTTTGAAATCAATTTGTGGCTTATGGAAAGGTAGACGCATAACCCTAGATAGTATCCGCAAAAAAGTTTGGGCTCATGGTGATTAACAATGATGACTCTGCTCGATACGAATGTCCTGATTGAGGTGTTGAAAGGAAACAACTCGATTGTCGACAAGCTCATCTCTGAGCAGCAATACGGCATCTCTGTGGTATGTGCAATGGAACTGATATACGGGCTCGCGACAAGGCAGAAGTCAAAAAGATAGAAAACGCCCTGAACCAGCTTCGATGTTATCATATTACCAGCGCAATATCCAAAACCGCCCTTGAACTAATGCGAAAGTACAGTTAAAGCCATGGACTTGGAATTCCAGACGCCTTGATTTCTGCTACTGCCATTATTGAGGACCTTCCCTTGTTTACACTAAATGTAAAGGATTTCAGATATATCGACACCTTATCGTTATGTGATTAACAAATAGCTATGAGTCCCGGATAAGGAATTTAGCTTTAACGATTTCGCATCCTTCGTGGCCATATTAATTTCGGTCTTACCTCCCAACCTAAAACCTAAAACCTAAAACTTAAGACCTAAAACATAACACAGAAGCGCAGCGTTTAACCTAACACCTCAAACTTAAAACAGAAGCGCAGCGCCTACCCTTAAAACATAACACTTAAAACTTAACACTAAGCGGAGCGCCTAACCTAACACAGAAGCACGTCGCCTGGCCGAATTGCGAAAAGTGCAGCGATCGGACGCCTCTTTTAACGTCCGAATAGCGATTTGACGCCTAAAACCTTCTTGAAAACATCCAGGTGGTAAGATACCATAAGCCCCTGGCAATATGAATACTCCAAAAAAGCAGGAACCACATAATGATCGCATATAAAGCATGGCAGCCCAAAACAGCCGATACTGAAATCCTGCAACAATGCAAGGAATCTGTCTGTCGGGTGCTTCCTGATGCGGAAGTTATCTTATATGGTTCCAGAGCCAGAGGAGACGCCGCAAACGATTCGGAT
>JADFHU010000297.1 GCA_022567055.1 Planctomycetota bacterium | reverse complement strand
AAGAAATAACGTGGACTTTTGGATGCCCAATTGCACTGCATCTTTGGCCGCTTCTCAATCGCCAAATCCTCACTGTAGCCCACTACACCTCCGGTTTGGCTCAATCGGCGCGACCCAATCTACGGCACACTTGAACCCCAAAATGTCCAATTTATTTCTTGCCGATCCCTTAGGGAACAGGTAGGGGGCCTCGTGGAACACCAGGAGAACCGGGGCAATCGTATTAGGCTGACCAACAAGCATCGGATGAGGGTGGCGGCCGAGCGGTCAGGCGACTTTGATACTTGCAAATCTTGCCATTATTAGGGACAATGGGGTTTTTAAAGCCTGTGCGTAGTGGGAGAGCATCCATGAGTGATGTTACTCGCATCTTGAACGCCATCGAATGGGGAAAACAGTTTCATGGTGTCCCTATCTTGTCTTGACGGGCATAGGGAGTTTACATAAGCTGTTGAAATCAAACAAGCTGGAATTATTGAGTAGTACGAGGTAATTTAAATGCAAGCGAAACTGTATTCTCGGACTTCAAGGTCCCATGCTCACTTTGTGCGTATGCCCAATGGTTTTACACTGATCGAGTTGTTAGTGGTTATCGCTATCATTGCCATTCTGATGAGCCTTTTGATGCCGGCACTGAACCGGGCTCGATTACACGGCAAACGGGCTGCGTGCATGGGTAATCTGAAACAACTTACCCTGTCTTGGATTATGTATGCTGATGAGAACGATGATAGGATTGTCGCTGCGAATCCCAACGGCAGTGGTTGGGTCGAATGGGTGCAAAACGCAAACGCGACTGAGGAAGAGAAGCTTAAGGGTCTAAGAGATGGAACACTCTACCGCTATTGTCCTAATGTGAAATCCTATCGCTGTCCCACTGGTGTCCGGGGAGAGGTGGTTACCTATGCGATTGCAGACGCCATGAATGGCTATTCCGGACATCCCTGGTCTAATGGGATGACCTTCAAAAAAAGAAGTACGATTAAATCGCCGGGAACTCGTCTGGTTTTCTTAGACGAGGGACGCCTAAGCCCCAATAGTTGGACGGTGTGGTATACGAAGCCCACCTGGTGGGATCAAATCACCCGGCGCCATGGCCAGGGAACGACGGTGTCATTTGCCGATGGTCGTGGTGAATACTACAAGTGGAGTGATCCGCGTACATTTGACGTCACTGAAGCGGACTATAGCCAGTGGCAGGGATCCATGCGGCAATCAAGCGCGGCCGACCAACCCGGTAATGAAGATCTCGAACTGGTACAGCGCGGAGCCTGGGGTAAACTTGGGTATACCCCGTAGCGTGGTCTTTTCACCCGGCACGTAGACTCAAGGCACAGAAAAGGGCTTGGGACCGACTGTGCTTGTCAAGCGCCAATCGGGCCGCTTTATCACCTCAGAATAGGATAAGGCGTCCCGCTGCAGAATACCCAGCGCTCGCAAAGGGGACAGCCATGTCACGGCCGGACCGTCGCGGCCCCAGGGAAATGTTTCAGCATCCACGGGTACTGTGCCTTGAAAGATGGCGATCCCCGTGCAGCGTTCGGCGACAATGGCCCTACGGAGATCGGCTCGGTAGTCCTTGTGGGCGATAGTTTCACTGATGCGAACGAGCTGCGCATCGTTGCAGCGAACGCGATTGAGAACGTAGGCTGTGACTTCTATACCGAGTTCGTGTATCGCCTCCTGGAATACCTCACCATTGATGAAGTTCGAATCAGCACTGCGCGCCAAGGCCATACAACTCGCGGCGGACCGCAGGGCCAGATCCACATCGTTTATATCGGCATGGTAGATTGCCTCCAACTGTAGCACAAAGGCGGCGCTTCGTGTTTCCCGTTGCCAGGGTAAGAATTTCGGAAGGCCCTTACTGAGTTCTGAGGCATAGCGACAGTGACGCAGGGCGGCTGCCTCATGGAGCAGCGTTAGATTCTCGCTGTTTTCCGCCAGTCGTTTCTCGATGCCTCGCTTTAAATCCGGCGGTAGGGGGGTAGTACGTGGTAATTGGCGAAGCTTATGACCAACAGGCATATTCGCATCGGCGCGTGAATCCCAGAGCGTGATGTAGTCGAAGGCCTCGAGATAGAGATCCGCCGCATTGTCGACGTCCGCGGGCGGCGTGTAGCTATCGTTCAGTTCCTCCAAGGTCACCGGATGTCCCTGGGCACGGATGGATTCCAAGCGTCGTTGCAGAACCCGGTCGCCGGTAACACGGTAAGCAACCAAGCCAAGCCCCGGTAGAATAACGAAAAGGATCACCAGAACCCAAAACCGGATTCGAGTACGTCGCTGGTTCGGTTGGCTGCTATCCATTGGGCTCCTTTCGCGGATCAACTTGCCGGATTAGACTCTCCAGCATTGGTACTGCTAAGAAGTTGTTTTGGGTACGTACGAGATACAAAGAGGTGCTGTCGTGATTCATAGTGCGCCGCCATCGCTGACGAGTTCACCCGACATAGCCGTGGCGACTGCGTTATCTGTGGGGCGACTGAACCGCACGAATAGGGCAGGCACGACGAGCATGTTTAGGACCGTGGAAGACAGCAGCCCGAAGAGGATCACAATGGCCATGGGGGTGAGAATCTCGGTGCCCGGTTCCTCCCCGCGCAGTGCGAGGGGGATAAGCGCCAGACCCGTTGCCAGCGCCGTCATGAGAATGGGAGCGAGCCGCTCCATCGATCCTCGCCGAACAGACTCGGCGAAATCGGTGACCCCTTCATGGGCCTGCAGGTGACGGACGTGTGACACCAACATGATCCCGTTTCGCGCGGCGATGCCGAACACGGAGATGAAACCGATGATGGACGCGATCGAAATCACCCCACCGGCGAAATAGACGCCAGCCACTCCCCCGATCAGAGCCAAGGGAAGGTTGACCATGATCAGAAGGGCGTCGCGCATCGAGCGGAACATGACATGCAGCATGAACCCGATGCCGAGGATCACGAGGACGCCGAGAAGTGCGAGGCGCTGGTTTGTCGCGGCCGCACTCTCGAACTGACCACCAAACTCGACGTAGTATCCGCGCGGGAGATCGATGTTCGCTTCGATCACCTCCTTGGCGTCGTCCACGACGCCGCCCATGTCCCGACCGGCCACGTTGCACGTGACGACGATCTTCCGCTGGACATCCTCACGCATGATGAAGTTCGGGCCCCGGTCCTCATAGATGTGGGCCAAGGTCTTCATGGGCACCTTGAAGCCCGATGGCGTATCGACGAGCACCTCACCGACCGTCGCCAAGGAGGCCTGCTTGCTTGGGGCCAGGCGCAGCGTGAGGTCGTAGGTGTTCCGTCCCTCTAGGACCTGGCCGACCACCTCGCCTCGAAACGCTGCGGCCAACGCCGTCGCCGTCTCGGAAATGTGGAGCCCGTAGCGGGCCAGTGCGGCCCGCCGAAACTCCACGCGGACTTGCGGGACCTCGACCTGTTGCTCCGCGGACAGATCCACCACGCCTGGAATATCGCGCATGAGGTCCTCAACTTGGCGGGCAAGGTTCCTGAGCGTGGGCAGGTCGTCTCCGAAGATCTTGACCGCAATGTTCGCCCGTGTGCCCGAGAGCATGTGGTCGATACGGTGACCAATCGGCTGGCCGAATGTGGCCTGGATGCCAGGTATGGCGGCCAAGTCCTTCCGCAGGGCTTCCAGTAGCTCAGCCTTCGAGCGCCGCGGCAGGCCGTTCCTGGGGCCCAAGGACTCATGCAAAGCACCTAGCATCTTTATGTTATGCCTTTTCGAAGAACGATAGAATTTTCGTTCGTGTTTACAGTCTAGATGAAATATAGTACCAAGATATTGTGGGTTCAGTGACTGTCGTGCTTTACTCCGCGCGACTTATTCGTTGGAACCGATAACAGGGTGCCCGGAGGCCTTGGGCTGTGAGTCTCGCGTTACTTGACCAGTCGCACCAGCGTCAGTATAGTGGCGCCGTTTGAATGGGTTCCCGGAAGGGTCGCTTGGAATATTCTATGAGGCAACGGTATCGAAATATGTCGTTTCGACGCATCACGCGCTTTGGGCGTAGGCTGGTAGCATACGCCGTAGTATCCATGCTTTTGGTGGGTTCCTTTACCGCCCAGGCGATCCTCATCCACGACCATCACGGACACGAGACCCATGTTCATAGGGCGATGGTCCACGATCTGGACGAATGGCGAGAAAACTCGGAGCATCACCACGCAGAGCACGAGCACGACGATCGACCGGCAGATCCTACCCAGGATGAGGACCCGTCGATTGTGATCGTGTTGGACCTGCCGGTGGCGCTTCCGCGTGTCCAGGGGGTGTCGAGCGGCGTGGCGGTTTCGAACATCGCACCAGCGTTGACAGTTCTAGCCACCGACGCTTCAGCGACGTCAGACGGTCGCCCACCTACTGGAATCCAAACATCTTGCGCTCGCAGCCTGGTCGCGGACATTCTGCTGGCCGGCCACGCCCTTCTGCTCTGATTCAACCTCATTGATTCTGCAGCGATTCCCACTAGTCCCCGCTTGCGCACTGCGCCAGCCGGACACGTCGTAGCCATGAAAATCCGGTAGACCTTCAAGAGGACGATGACATGAAATCACTCTTTCAGTTTCTAATGATTCCTGCGGTAATAGCCTTGGGGGCACTCGCGGGATGCGATCAAGCAAGCCGCGCTCAGCATGATCATGATCACGGCGAGGCAGATCATGAGGAACTCGACCCGATCAGCGTCACGCTGTTCACGGACAAGGTGCAACTCTTCATGGAGTATCCGCACCTTGTCAAGGGCGAGCCAGCCAGGTTTCTCGCGCACCTCACCGTAATGGAAACGGGCGAACCCATTCGATCCGGATCCCTCCATTTCAAGCTAACAGATGCAGCGGGGGCCACGCAGGAAGTTGTCGTGGACGCACCAAAACGCGACGGCCTCTTCATTCCCGAATGGACATTCGACACGGCAAAAACATACACCCTCGAATTGCTCCTTGTCAGCCCCCAGGCGGAAGACAGAATCGCGGTGGGTAACCTCATTGTTCATGCGACAGGCCATGACGCGGCGCACGCTGCGGAGACCCCGACCGGCGCCGACCGGCCGAACCTAGTTCCCTTTCTTCTGGAACAGCAGTGGCAGATTGGAACGCTCTATGAGAAGGCGGCCAAACGTACTCTCGTGCATCGGCTACCGATACCAGGCCAGATCGTGGCGCCGCAGGGTGCTGCTGCTGTTGTGAGTCCACCCGTGGCCGGTCGATTACTGCCTCCACCGGATGGAAGGCTTCCTCATGTCGGAGACCACGTCGAGGCGGGACAGACGCTGGCGATGGTAGAGCCGCCACTACCCGTTACGGAGGTAGCTCAACTCAGCGCGAACCGTGCGTGGTTGCAGACGTTAGGAATGGAGTTGGCCCAGCGCGAGCTTGAAATCGATACCAAAGGTATGGAGGTTGAGCGATCTCTCATCCAGGCCGCGGCTCGCCTAGACTTCGCCCAACGTGTTATCGATCGGGCCACGCAGCTCAACGAGAAAGGCGTTGGGACGGAGCAGGAATACGACCAAGCGCGGCAAGACCTGCGACTCGCAGAGGCAGAGCATGAAGGCGCCAAAGCCCTAAAGCGTTCGTATGAACGCGCGCGACGGCGCCTGGCTCAGCTCCGGTCCCATGCCACTGTTGCTAAAACCGAATCGGTCGCAACGAATCCGTCGCTGCAAATGCCGGTACGGGCGCCGATCACGGGCAAGATCGTTTCCGTGCACCATATTCAGGGCGAGCATTTGGACGCCCACCAAGAGATTTTTCGAATCGTAAACACCGAGCAGGTCTGGGTAGAGGCCAGCATTTCCGAATTTGATCTGTCCGAACTCTTAGAGAATCCAGGGGCCACGATGGAGTTGCCTTCCTACCCGGGCCGTCGCTTCGACATCCTCGGATCCGCCGGCGGGCGGCTGGTGAACATTGGAACCGTCATCGAGCCCGAAACCCGAACGGTCCCTATTGTGTTCGAGTTGCCGAACCCGGACGGTCTGTTCCGTGTGGGCATGTTTGCAGACGTCTATCTGCAAACACGAGTTGCCACAGACGCTGTGGCCATTCCCGAAAGCGCAGTTTTGATGGACAACGGTCGCCCTATTTGCTTCGTGTTAATCGACGGCGAGACATTCCAAAGACGTGAACTCGAACTGGGTGTTCGAGACAACGGTTTCTTTGAGGTCAAGGGCGGCGTCGTGAACGACGAACGTGTCGTCACCAAGGGCGCCTACTTGATCAAGCTCGCGGCTCTATCGCCCGAATCATTTAGCGCCGGACACGCCCACTAAGGAAGGAGATACGGCTATGATTAACGCACTGATTCAGTGGTCGCTCTCCAACCGGTTGGCGGTCTTGCTCATTTCGGGATTGTTGCTATTCGCCGGAACCTACGTGGCGGTCAAGATGCCCGTGGATGTATTTCCGGATCTCACCGCGCCGACGGTCACGATTTTGGTCGAAGGGCACGGCATGGCCCCGGCGGAGATGGAGACGCTGGTTACGTTTCCGATCGAGACCGCCGTGAACGGCGCTGCCAATGTGCGACGGGTGCGTTCTGCAACCGCCGTCGGGACTGCCGTCGTCTGGGTGGAGTTCGAATGGGGTACCGATATCTACCGCGCCCGCCAAACGGTCAACGAAAGGCTAACTTCTATCGTCGGTAGCCTGCCCGAGCAGGTTGAGCCGCCGAAACTCGCACCTGTTTCTTCGATCATGGGCGAGATTCTATTCGTCTCGCTTACCTCCGACCGCCACAGCCAACTCGAGCTGCGCACGCTGGCCACGACCGACATTCGCCGCCGCTTACTCTCGGTGGCAGGTGTATCGCAAGTGACCCCGACCGGCGGCGACCAAAAACAATACCAGGTGGTCCTGTCGCCGCAGCGTCTGCGAGCCTACCAGATTACGATCGAGCAGGTAGCCGATGCGTTGCGCGCGACGAA
>JADFHU010000296.1 GCA_022567055.1 Planctomycetota bacterium | reverse complement strand
GAGCATCATCAGCATGCCGGACATCATCACCAGGGGCATGAAGAGCCCGACCAGCAACTCCCCTACGTAGTCAATATTGCCCAGCAGCCCCAGGAGCAGAATGGAGGAGCCGATGAGGGCCACGATCACGATGGGCGTCAGCGGTGCCGCAAATAGACTGCGGAATCGGGTACAGCCGAATCTCAAGGATTCCATCAGTCCGGGACGTTCATTCTGGGCGAATTCCAAGGCCGCCATGCGACAAATGGCCCCGCCCGCCACCGAACTGACCGCCAAGGTGATGGCAAAAAACACCGAGCTATAGATGAGGTGATACATGAAGGCCCACTCCAGGGCCTTGAAACCTTGTCCCAGATTGTCAAACACGACGAACAGCGTTGTCACGTCAAACTCTTTCAAGGCGTCGAGCGAATTCTCGAAGCGCTTGACACCGAACCTGACCAGCGTTTCGAACACGCCGGTATGCCCGCCATGAAGGTCCGTCTTCTCCAGGAAGGAGGGCGCTTGGTCGGTCTGTTGGAGGTAGGTATCCAGTTCGCTCCGTCCCTGGTCATCCACCGAGACAGTTTTACTCACATCCATGGCCCAACCCGACAGACTCACCAGTAGAACTGCGATGAAGGCAATCACCATCTTACGGGGGTGTATGGCCATGCGGAAGGCACGAAAGATATTGATGAACAGAAAGGCCTTGAAGAACTCAGATGGGTCGTTGCCGGGTGCCATGTAGCCGCTGCTAGCTAGAAGCCATCCTCCGAAAGTTCAGGCGCGTCCGACTCCACCTTCGAGACGACCTTATAGTCGGCGTCAAGCCAAGCCCCCAGGTCGACCAGTTTGCACCGGTTGGAGCAAAACGGATAGCACTTGAGTCTGCCGGAGGTGTTATCCTCTGACGGTTCAAGCCGCTTGTGGCAGATCGGACAGGAATAGGACATAGGCCTTCTCGATCCTCCTGATCAACCGGAGCCGCTCAGGAACTCTCTTCCTCGAGCTTTCTGGCATGTTCCACACAGTACTTCGCCCAGGGCTGGGCTTGGAGCCTGGCCTTACGAATCATCACATGGGTGGCCTGGCAGATCCCATAGGTCCGACTCTCGACCCGCTCCAGGGCCTCGTCGATCTCCTGTAACAGCCCACGTTCGCTCTCCACCAGTCCCAGGGCAAACTCCTGCTCGAAGGTATCACTGCCTATGTCTGCCATGTGCAAGGGCATGGAAGAGAGGTCGCCCGCGGCATCCTGTCTTGACTTCTTTAGGGCGCCAACTTCGATGTTGGTGACGTTGAAAAGAATCTCTCTCCGTTTGTTCAGTAGAAGGGTCTTATAGTGTTCAATCTCGGCCTTGTTCAGACGCGCCTTCTTCTTCGCAACCTTTTTCACTACCTTTTCCGTTACCTTCTTGTTGCTCGTCTTTTTCTTGGTAGCGCCTTTCTTCTTTTTCTCAGCCACTATCTGTCTACCTTTCCTTTTCTGCCCCAGGCCGTACCGGGAAACCGAACTGTCCATTGCCGGCGGCCGGTGCCTCAACAGATGCCCCCAGAGGGTCACCCCTGACGAAAAAGAGCGGACGCATTCCGGTGTACCCGGCTACCAAAACCACCTGCAACAGGAGTAAAAGGCAAGTCACTCAAGGCACGACGGGGTGCTCCAGCACAGCCTGAGGGCCAATCTACAAAGTCGTGGTGGTAGTATAGCAATTTACCCCCCCCGTGTACATCGTTTTTGCAGTGCCGCGCCCGCCAAAGAAGCCTTTCTGGCACAAGTCTTGCTGTTACGTGATTGGAGCCTGGTCAGGCCGGTGTTGAACCCCCCTAGGGACCGGCAAGAAACAACTTGGACTTTTGAATGCCCAATTGCACCCCATCTTGGATCGCTTCTCAATCGCGAAATCCGCGACGTAGGACGGCTACGCCTGTGGTTTCACTCAATCGGGCGCGACCCAACATGGGGCACACTTGGACCCCAAATTGTCCAACTTGTTTATTGCCGATCCCCTAGCGGCGCAAAAACCCTTCGGCCCGCAACAATACCGCACCCGATCTTGATGCCAAACACCTGCTCGAGCCGCTCCTCTTGCAGCACCTGATCGGGCGTTCCCATGAAATAGACCGAAGGCTGCCGTCGGTCATGGGGTCCCTGACCGCGGGTCGATCCACCGAGCAGGAGGATAGCATCACAGTAGCGGGCCGCCATATTGATGTCGTGGGTGATGGTGATAATCGTCCGTTGCCGTTCCTTCTGAGCCGTCTTGAGCAGTTCGTGAATCGATACCTGGTGCCTCAGGTCTAAGGAACTGGTGGGCTCGTCCAATAGGAGCAGCGCGGTCTGCTGCGCCAGGGCCCGGGCAATGTAGACCCTCTGCCGTTCTCCACCGCTCAGACTCACCAGGGCCCGGTTGGCCAGATTCTCGGTGTCCGTGGCCCGCAGTGCCGCGCGGACAAGGGATCGATCTTCCCCACTCTCGAAGCCTCCACTGCCGAGGTAAAGAGTCCTGGCCATCATCACGGTCTCGGCCACGGTGTAACCGAAGGCCGGCGTGGACAACTGTCGCACGACGGCCATTCTCCGGGCTCGTTGATCGACGGTCAGGGCGCCAATGGGCGTGTCGTCCAGCATGATGGTCCCCGACTGCGCCTTTAGCTCGCCGCAGAGAAGTTTGAGAAGTGTCGTCTTCCCCGCCCCGTTGGGGCCTACTATCCCGAGAAAGGAACCTGCTGGCACGGAGAAAGTGACATCCTTCAGCACACAGGGATCCTTGCCGTAGCCGAAGGAAAGCCGATCGACCGTGACGCCCAGACTCATGCCAGTGTCCCGACTCTCTGGCTCTGGCGGATCAAGAGCAACACAAAGACCGGGCCACCGATTAGGGCGGTGACGACACCCACCGGCAGCTGCGCCGGTTGAACGACGACGCGGGCCACCGCGTCGGCGACCAGCAAGAACATCGCGCCGACAACGGCACTCAGAGGAAGCAGTTGCCGGTGGTCGGCCCCGAAGAGCAATCGCACCGTATGGGGAACCACGAGCCCCACGAATCCAACCAGGCCACTGAGACTGACGGCGATGGCCGTGACCCACGCCGCAATGGCAAAGGCGAACCAACGCACCTTCGCCACGTCCACGCCCAGACTCCGCGCATCTTCGTCGCTAAAGCTGATGGCGTTGAGCTTCGGCGCTAGGAAACAGAGGGCGACCAGTCCGGCCCCGACACACCCGGCTGCCGACCACAGCACCAGCGGACTCTCTTCCTGCATATTGCCCATGAGCCAGAATATCGTGGCATGCACCTGGTTGCTGTTGGCGATGGTCGTGAGGAACATGATCATCGCGGAGAAGAAGGCATTCACGACGACACCTGCCAGCAGAAGACCCGTGATGTGGTGCTTGCCGGTGTAACGTCCGATCACCGACACCAACCAGACCGTCCCGATGGCCCCCACGAAGGCATATACTGCCATGGGTGACCGGCCCCACACCGTCCAGCTAAAGCCCATAAGCACGGCCAAGATGGCCCCCAGACCGGCACCGCTGGAGACCCCCAGAATGTAGGGTTCTGCCAGGGGGTTCCGCAGCAGCCCCTGAAAGACCACCCCACTCATGGCCAGGGCCCCACCCACGATCATGGCCAAGAGGACGCGGGGCAGACGGATGGTCATGAGAATGTCATAGTCCATGTTGCGCCCCTCTGCTCCCGGCTCCCCCGTCAACGCCCTCTGCCACGAGACCGATTCCGTCCCCACCAGTGAACACACCATGCCGAGCGCCAACAAGAGCAGCAGCGCCACCGAGACCCGTAGCACCAGTTGCGTGGGTGTCAGCAAGCCCTCCATTTAGAGTCCCTCCACGACAACGGGGTCGTGCAGACACCGGGCCACCGCCTCGATCCCGGCGCAGATGCGTGGCCCGAGACGAGACACGCTATCACCGTCAATGACGTAGATTCGCCCGTCACGCACGGCCGGAACCTGATCGAAGCGTTTCCAATACGCTTTCGCCTGCTGTAGTTGGAGGGCCCGGTCGAATCCGGCCATGGACTGTTCGATGATCACATCGGGTCTGGACAGCAAGACCTGTTCGATACCGATGGGAGGATACTTGTGCAGCGTGGGACCCAACGCGTTGATCCCACCGGCACGCTCTATGAGTTCCTGAGTCATGGAGCTTCGGCCTGCCACCCGCAAGGGCTCGCGCTGGACGACCCACAAGACGCTGACTCTCTCGGCCGTCTCGCTCGCCCGTTTCAGCACTGCGAGTCTCCGCGTCATCTCTTCCTGCAACTGGCGGGCTTGGGGTGACCGACCCGTGAGAACGCCGAGTTCACCAATGCCCTTGATGAGTTGATCCACGGTCTCAATCTCGAGGGCATGGGCGCGGATGTTCATGCGGCGCAGGCGCTGGCACATCGAGACCTGCCGTCCGAAACCCAAGGTCACGACCAAGTCGGGATCACTCGCCACGATGGCCTCCAAATTGGGGATCCAGAAACTCCCCATCTTCGGTTTGGACCGGGCTCGGGGCGGATAATCGCTAAACAAGGTGACCCCGACCACCTCCCGATCCAGGCCCAAGGCAAATAGGATCTCGGTCAGATTGGGGGCCAAGGAGACCAGCCGGGCCACAGGGGCGCCTTCGGAAGAGAGCGGCTCCGGGTCCGTGGCAGGGCCAAAGAGGCAGAACCCCGTCACGAGCCAGGCAGCCAGTAGCGCGACCAATGTCCACCATTTCATCATCGTTCAGCGGGTGTGCTGATAAGGAACCGGCAAGAAATAACTTGGACTTTTGGATGCCCAATTGCACCGCATCTTTGGCCGCTTCTCAATCGCCAAATCCTTAATGTAGCCCACTACACCTCCGGTTTGGCTCAATCGGCGCGACCAAATCCACGGCACACTTGAACCCCAAAATGTCCAATTTATTTCTTGCCGATCCCTAAGTCAAGTCCTGAGAAACTGCTTCGCCAGTTCCTCCATCGAAAAACGCAAGGTGGTAGGCCGACCGTGCGGACAGCGAAATGCGGAGTCGGCCCGGTCCGCGTCGTCGAGCAACTGCACCATCTCAGCCTGACTCAGGGCCTGGCCCGCCTTGATAGCGGCCTTGCAGGCAGCCATGTCCAGCAACTCACTCAAGACATCGTGTACCTTTCCGGTCCCGCTCTGCTCGAGGGATTCAATGAGGTCCAGGATGAACTGAACGACATCGACCTTGGCCAGCAGGGTCGGAAAAGAATGCACCGCGTAGGTCCGGGGGCCAAAGGCCTCGATGGTTATCCCCAATTGCTTGATCAAGATCCGATGCTCTTCCAAGACGGCCACTTGCGACTCGTTGAGTTCCAGTGTCGGTGGCACCAGCAACTTCTGAGACTCCAGATCGCCCTGCTCCACCCGCCGCACCAGGGTTTCGAATAGGAGCTTTTCATGCAGGGCATGTTGATCGATTATTTCCAATCCCTCTTCGGTCTCAGTCACGATATAGCTGTTGTGGATCTGCAGGCAGTTTCCGGGCAAAGAGGTCATCCGATCCACCATGGGCTCAGTCGCCTCCTCCTCGACACATCCTACACCGTACGCGGCTTGAGGCGCCCGCACACCCGATTGCGACTTAGGCTGCGGATAGGCGTCCGACAGGGCAGGCGGTTTATGGTCTCGGAAAAAACTGGCCATGGCGCCTGCGACCTCGCGACTCCGCGCTCCGCGAGAGGTCCCGGCACTCGCTTCAAATCGGGGGCCGGTGACAGGCAGTCGCGCCTGAACATGCAGATCGGCGCCCAGCAGCTTCTCACGCAGACAGCCCAGGATCTGTGAATGGATCAGATTGCTCTTAAAAAACCGTACTTCGGTCTTGGTGGGGTGCACGTTGACATCGTAGTCGTCAAAGGGCATGGTCACGAAGAGAAAGACCACGGGATGCCGCTGGGGCTCCAGGAGTCCCCAGTAGGCTTCCTTGATCGCATGCGTGATCACCTTGTCTTTGATCGCCCTGCCATTGAGGAAGATATACTGATACCGGCCCGTCGTGCGGGAGAGCGAGGGCTTGCCCAGGAGCGCAACGACCTCAATCTCTTTTTCTTGCGAGTGGGTAGAAATAAAGGCATCTTCCTCGCCCTCCAGCAACGAGGGGAAGAGTTTCTTGATGCGGGCATCGAGCGACTCCCCCGCCGCCAGGCGGTAGAGTTCGCGCCGATGGTGCGTCAACGTGAAGGCCAGATCCAGATGCGCCAGGGCGATCCGGGTAAATTGCTCGGTGATATGCCCCATCTCCGTGTTGGCGGTCCGCAGAAACTTGCGGCGGGCCGGCAATTTATAGAACAGATCGCGCACGACGGTACGGGTGCCATAGTCGCCACTACAGGGTGCGACCGGGGACCGTTCTCCGCAGTCAATCTCTAAGCAATGGGCCTGTGCCGCCTCCTGTAATCTGCTCACGGTCTTGACCAGGGCCACGGCGGAAATACTGGCCAGCGCCTCACCCCGAAATCCAAGGGTCGTAATCCTCTGCAGGTCCCCGCTCTCCCTGATCTTGCTGGTCGCATGCGTGTCGAAGGCCCGGCTCAGGTCTTCTTCGTCCATACCGCTGCCATTGTCGTGGACGGCAATGAGCCGTCGTCCCCCCTCCTCGACGGTGACCTGGATCCGCGTCGCCCCGGCGTCGATGCTGTTTTCCAGCAACTCCTTGACCACACTGGCCGGCCGTTCGATCACCTCACCCGCCGCGATCATGTTGACCATATTCGGATCAAGAAGGTTTATTCGACCCATGGTTGCTTACGCCGGTCCCTTAGAGCCCCTAACAAAATGATCGTCGCACCGAGAGCGAGCGTTTTTGCCTCTGGCAAGGAAGGCGAAGCAGGCCATCCGAGGATGGTCGATGGAGCCTGACGCCGTCCAGAGGGAAAAAAAGCCGCTCGAATGCAGATTCATTTTGCGTAGGTGCTCGTAGTTGG
>JADFHU010000295.1 GCA_022567055.1 Planctomycetota bacterium | reverse complement strand
CGACCGCGCTCCATAGCGCGGAACGGGAGCGCGGCGGGCCTCCGCCGCAGGGCACGGAGAAAATGTCTATGACCCACCAACACACCAACACCCTCCTTCTCGTCGCCCTCTTGTTCTCAGTCGGCCTCGCCTTTCTGCGGACAGGCGAAGCGCGTGCCGCTGATGACGAGGCGGTGGATATGATCGTCGAGTTGCTCAGTGGCTCGGACAACGATATGCGCATGCTGGCGCTCCAACAGATTCGTGAGAAAGTACCGGGTAAGGACGCGACCAGGCGTTTCGTCGAACTGCTGCCGAAACTCCCGCCCGACATACAGGTCAAGCTGATCGATGCGCTGGGTGAACGCGGCGATCCCGCCGCACGGCCGGCGATCCTTAAAATGCTCAGCAGCGAGACCGAAGCCCTTCGCGCCATGGCGGCACGCGCCCTGTCCGGCCTGGCCAGTCCCGCTGATATACCCGTGCTGGCCAAGGTGGCCGCAACAGGGTCGGACCCGGAAAAGAAAGCGGCCCGGCACAGCCTCCGGCAGCTTCCCGGCCACGAGATGAGCGCCGCCATGACCGAGGCCCTGAAAAATGCCGATGCAAAGTCGAAGATCGAACTGATGTCCGCGCTCACTGACCGAAACGTGATGGAGTCGCTGCCCATGATGCTCAAGAGCGCGGATGATTCCGACCTCGGGGTA
The DNA here is from genome assembly GCA_022567055.1 of Planctomycetota bacterium. GTDB lineage: Bacteria > Planctomycetota > Phycisphaerae > Sedimentisphaerales > Anaerobacaceae > JAIPFM01. Next base: position 6,325 of record JADFHU010000295.1, on the reverse strand, counting down.
AGGCTGGCGGTCCTGGCCGCGTTTCGTGCCATGGCGAATGAAAACCACACGGCGGTGGTCGTAAAGCGCCTCAAATCGGCCCAGGACAAATCAGAACGCAGGCAGGCAGCACTCGCGTTGCTGGCCACGTGCAGACGCGGACGTACGAAATGCGCGGATGCCGTGATTACCGGTTTTGAAGGGGCCGATGCGACGACACGCATTTTCCTGATGCGTGCCCTCCCTCTAGCCGGTGGGCCGAAATCCTTGAACGAGATTGTCGCCCGCTTGAAGGACGATGACGAGGGCGTCAGTGTTGAAGCCGTACGGGTACTCGCCGGCTGGCCCGATCCTGCCGCCATTCCTCACCTGAAGGAACTAGCCCATGACGTCAAGAATCTGAGGAATCATGTTCTGGCGATCCGCGGCATCGTCCGCTTGGCCAGTCCAGGAAAGGACCATCCGGCTGACCTTGCCACGCTGAGCGAGGCGATGAAGCTGGCCACACGCAAAGAGGAGAAGGTGCTGGTGCTGGGCGCTCTCGGCACGATCCCCACGCTGGAGTCGCTGGCCCTGGTTGCCTCCGGCCTAGACCAGTCCGAGATCGCGGAAGACGCGGGTTTCGCCGCCGTGCTGATTGCCGAGAAGATCAACGGAGGCAACACGGGCCAAGTGCGGGCGGTGATGCAGAAGGTAGCCGATACCGTCCAGAGCGAAAAGACGCGGGATAGGGCGAAGAAGGTCATGGAGGCGTCTCAGCCGCAAGCATCCGCGTTGAAACCGTTCGGGATCATCACGGCCGACGTCGACGCCCGTCGGGTCCATAAACTCATATGAAAGTATCAACGGGCAAGGGCGTAGGGTGTCAATACGCATCAAACGACCAATCCCTTTCATCCCCCATGGCCTTATATCCGTGTACCAAGAAGGCGCTTTGTGCGAATAATACTTAAACTGCACGTGATAATATGAATGAGAAAGTGAAAAGAAATATCTCTTCCTATTGTGATTACAACGAGGCATTTACAGTCTATGATCAACTGCGCCGACCAAATGGTCTGCGAGAACTCCTACAGATCTTCAAACAAACCGATAGTCCTATTGAAGAACAAAAAGTCTTGGAGGGTGGGTTCGGCACAGGCGCCTATATTGACCATATCAGGCACTATGTAAAAGAGATATACGGGGTGGAAGGCTCTAGTGTGGGATACGAGCAAGCTTTGCAAAAAATGGGAAAAGCAACAAATGTCTATCTGCAAGTCGGCAGTGTTCTTGGTCTCACCTTTTCTCACGATAGCTTTCACGTATATATGGTTAATCAGGTTTTACACCATCTTGATACCGAACCAGGTTATCCAAACCTGAATGTTTTTCTAAGAGAGAGCAGACGGGTCTTAAAGCCGGGCGGAGTGCTGACGATTAATACATGCTCGCGAGAACAGCTGGATCCAGATTGCGGTGTCTACTGGAACTTTGCCTACATGGAGAAAGCAGCTCGGGCCTTGCAGGCACGTATTGTTCCCATCGATGAGCTTATCTCGCGCATGGAGGCATTACAGTTCACCGCGATTGACACCACAATTCCTTCCGGAACATTATTTCACGAGCGCTACTATAACGATCCGCACATGGTGTTGGAACCTGGCTTTCAGAAAGGAGATTCAGCCTATTGCTTTTTGTCCCAGGAAGAAATTGAAGCGGCAAACGCCCGCATACACGCGGGCATTGAAGATGGATCCGTTCATGAGACGATGAAGCGTGCTGCGGCACGTGCTGCTGAAATCGGGGAAGCAGTCATCATATCAGCCCGTAAACCTTTTTAATGGCGATAAATCTTAACACAGGCCAACCCGACGGCTGAGCCGGACAGGGTTCTCTCCCGTGAGGTGTAAATAACGCTCCCACATAACTCATTCTGTCACACTGCATAAGGTCGTCATGGATGAAAGTGATTGCCCGTGAGGCGTGGGTAGAGCATAAGCAACTGCCAAGACGCCGTTGACACATGAGACTGCATCTGACATTCGGAGAATTAGCTTTTGAAAGTCAGGTGACTTAACCACGGATGAAATCTTACGCCGCGCCCGGAAACCGGCTGGTTCAAAATCACTCCCGAATAGGTGTCAGCCTGCCCAGCTATCTTCGTTGTCGTTGTCAGCGCAGCGGTTGTCGTTGTCGTAATCGATACCCCTGATCGCCCCAATCCCAAGTTTCGATTACGATTACGACAACGATCGGGAATGTAACCCGGAATTGAACCAGCCCCCGGAAACCCAGAAACATGTCTCATAAGCTGCTCATACCTATGACTTTATGAGATCTTTGCGCCAACCAATGGGTTTTGCGGGACGCGTCATCAAACCACATCTTCTGGTACTTTTCTGGTCGGTCCCGGCAGAAATGGCGATTTTCTGTCCCGGCGCCAGGAAATTGCTTTAACCATGTCATGAAACAACTGGAGGACCCCCATGTTTAAACACCTACTCTCTTTTCTACTGACCGTGAGCCTGACTCTGTTTGCCGCTACGGCGGTGGGACAGGGCACCGCCTGCGTGGACATGCAGGTGGTTGACGACTTTGAGGGCTACAACGACGACTGTGAGCTAATCTTTTATGCCTGGACCGATGGTTCGGCTACGACGGATCCCGCGAATGCGGCGTGGACCCCTATGCCGGCAACAACACCGGTGCGATCGTAGGCAACGAGAGTGCGCCCTTCGCCGAACAACGCTACGTGCACGGCGGCAGCCAAGCCCTGGTAATGGGCTATGACAACGCCGGCGCGCTCCTGGTGTCGACCACCGAAAGACAATTCGAGAGCCCCATGGACCTGACAGCCGGAGGGATCATGGAAGGTCTGAGGCTGTGGTTCCAGGGTCGGGCCGGCAGCGCGGGCAGTCTCGCACATGACGCAGGCACCTATACCGTGACAGGTGGGGGTCTGGCCATCGGTGCCTTCGAAGATTCCTTCTTCTATGCCTACCAGCCCTTGAATGGTAATGTCACCGTGACCGCAAGGATCGATAGCATATCGACAGCCAAAGGCAAGGCCGGTGCCATGATCCGCAGTGGTCTCGAACCCGACGATACCCATGTCTCGGCCTTTGTCACGGCCGAGGGCAGGGCGACCTTCCAATTCCGAATTCAAAAAGGGGGCAATACCCAAATCACAACCTCCACCGCGGCAGATGCCCAATGGATTCGCCTGTCCCGCTCGGGCGACACCTTTACCGGTGAGTACTCCACCTACGGCAGCAACTGGCAGCCGATCCTCAGCGACGACCCCAGGGATCCCGCAGAAATCACCTTTCCCATCGGAGGCGACCTCCGCGTGGGCCTGGCCCTGACCGCTGGCAGTGTAGGAACCGCCTCAGATGTTGTCTTTTCGAATGTGACGATCATCGGCGGTGTTTCTGGCGGTCCGCTCAGTGACTCTCAGGAAATCGGTATCGTCAGTAATGATCCCGCACCGCTTTCCATTGGCCTGGAAGACACGGCCGGGAACCGGGTGCTGGTTCCGCATGAGGCGGGAGATCAGGCACTGCTGGTCAACTACTGGAAGGCCTGGGAAATCCCATTGGCCGCCTTTGCCCCGGTGGATGTCAGCAGCGTCAGCAAGATCATTCTCTCCGTGGGCGACGACCAGACCGAGGCCAGCGGCACGCTCTATGTGGATGACGTGGCGACCATCCGTCGCGTCTCGATGCCCTGGGCGATACGGCTCTTTGCCGAAGACTTTGAAGGATTGGACCTCGGACCCAATATCGATGAATCCGCTCCGGGCGACAACGTGGTTGCGCAATCCGCTCCTGCAGGCTGGACATTGGACGATAGCGGTGTAGACAAGGCCGGCGATCCTGACAATGGTGTGGACGAATGGGAGGGTTGGAGTTTTGCGGACAAGACCTGGTGGGCCACCGTCGACGATCAACGACGCTCGGAGTTTGTCCGGGCCTGTGGCGCCGTGGCCGTGGCCGACTCGGACGAATATGACGACAGGGGTGACACCGGATCCTACAACACCTTCATGAGCACGCCGCCCAGCGACGTGCTGGGCGTGCTGGCGGGTGACGACACGCTGATGCTCGGTTTCGATTCGAGCTGGCGTCCCGAATCCGCCCAGACCGCCACCATCACCGCCTCCTTTGATGGCGGCACCCCTGTCGAAATCCTTCGTTGGGAATCTGGGGGATTCAGTGCCTTCTTTCATGACCACCTGCCCAGCGAAGCGGTGACGGTGGACTTCTCCAAGCCGGGCGGTGCCCAGAGCGTGGTCCTGACGCTGCGTAAATTCCAGGCCAGCAACAACTGGTGGTGGGCCGTGGACAACATCGAGCTGTCCAGCAACGGCAACCTGCTCTTCGCCGAGGACTTCGAGGGCGTGGCCCTGCGGGTGCCGATCGAGGAGGCTCCGGTGCCCGCACCGGAGGAGATCGCCGCGATCTGGAGCAACGTCCCACCGGCCGGGTGGTTCAATGACAACAGCCTGATGCCCGGTATTGGCGATCCCAGTACCGATGGTGTGACCGACTGGGCCGGCTAGGCCTTCGCCAAGAAGGACTGGTGGGTCGGGGCAGCCGGCGACCAGGAGCGCTCCCAATTCGCGCTGGGTCAAGGCACCGTGGCAGTGGCCGATCCGGATGAATGGGACGATGCCGCTCATGCCCCGGGACTGATGAATGCCTTCCTGGTCTCTCCGGTGATCGAGATCCCGGCCGAGCTCCTGGCGGGTACGCTACGCCTGAAGTTCGATTCGAGCTGGCGCCGCGAGGATACCCAGACCGCGATCATCACGGTCTCCTATGACGGCGGCGAGCCCTTCGAGGTTCTGCGTTGGGAGTCCGAGGGGGCCGACACCGGTTTCCTCAAGGACGACGCCACCAGTGAGTCTGTCAATGTGGATCTGCAGAGTCCGGAGGGCGCCACTGAGATGGTGATCACCTTCGGCATGGTCGAGGCCGGCAATGACTGGTGGTGGGCCATCGACAATGTCGAAGTGGTGGGTGAAGTCGCTCCGTAAGGCTTGCCCAGATACATGGTTCGTAACCGGGGCCTGCGTCGCATCTGGACGCAGGCCCGGTTTTCTTTGTCTTCAGGAGTCTTTTAGAGAGACGCACGACCTTACACTTCACAGGGGCTTTACGCCCTGCCCATATCACGGTAATATGTGTCGCACTGCTGTGTGCCAGTTGTGAGGATCCTTCCGATCCCGCGGACCACGGATGCCAGGCTTTTTTAATGAAGGGGACCACTCATGAAACGAAAAGCGGGTTTCACCTTGATCGAGCTGTTGGTCGTGATTGCCGTTATCGCCCTCCTCATGTCAGTCTTGCTGCCCGCCCTCGGTCGGGCCCGCGAGCAGGGGAGACAGACGGTCTGCACCGCCCACTGCAACTCCTTGGCCATGTGCTTCCGGCTCTACGGGGAAGACTGGGACGGCCATCTTCCCCCTGCGCCCAACAACGGCCTCTGGGACAATGCCCACGAGCAGCCGGTGATCCTCACGGAATACGATCTGGGTGACAACCTTGCCTACTGGGGCATTGCTTACAAACCCTACGCCAAGAGCAAAGAGATCTTCCACTGTCCCAGCCAAAAGCGCGTGGATGACTGGCCGGAGTGGGGGTGGGGGTATGTATATCAGGTATTCTTCGAGTACTGTGGCTATGGTCTTAATGGTTATGTGGCGAATAAGAAGATAGATCATGATTTCAAGCGGCCCCATGAGCTCATTCTGTTCCAGGACCATATCGAGCAGAAGCTGGAAGTCCGGTCTGATTCATTTACCATCAGCAGAGATGCTAACATCAACCTGACCCAGTGGCGTAATGGCGGCACCTTGGGAGATTTCCCTGACGCAGTTGATGAGTGCTTCCGCCATGGAGGAAAATCAGTCACTGCTTGGCTGGACGGCCACGTCGGTCAGATACGAAAGACCACAGGCGAGGACGTTCCACGCAGATGGTATACCGGGCTCGACACGAATGAAGAGTGGTAAGGCTTAGCCGGCAGCTTGGCCTGCGGGATGTGGATGTTTGTGTAAATGAGACTTGAGCAAGAGCATATGCTAAAGAGATTTAGATGCATCAGCCTACTGTTGCTTTGGGCTTTTTTGGCAGGAGTTGGCTGCAAGGACAAGAACACCGACCGTTCTCATGGTGTCGGGACCCCGGCCCCTGCGGAGGTGAAGGCCTACTTCGACTCCGTCTCCAAGGGGATGAAGACGATCCCGGTGGATCGTATCTCGGGAACGATGGTGGGCAAAGGCTGTGCAATCATGGTCGCTACCCCCCAGCGCCGTGTGCCTCCTCCTCCCCCTCTCGGTATGATGCGCATCATGGGCCCG
>JADFHU010000294.1 GCA_022567055.1 Planctomycetota bacterium | reverse complement strand
CGATACCAGGGCTCCGCCCGATCATAGAGCTGACAGTCGAAAAGCAATCTCGCCACGATCAAGCAGAGTTCCGTGGCCGGTGGCTCTTTCTCAACCGTCACCTCGACTTGTCTCAAGAGGTCTTGCGAGAGGAGCGAGCGGGCGTCCTCCGCCTTTCCTTGTCGCACGGCCTCATTCGCCTGAATCACCTCCGCGGGAAGGAGTCCGGGTCGGATGGACACCTCGAACTGTCCCCGAACCATCTGGATCGTTTCGCTCCCGTGCTTCCCGCTGACGGTCGGCGTATCGACCTCTTGAATCGTATTCATGAGAGGGCCCCCTGATCGTCACACCAGCGCCGCCACATGGTCCGTAGGAGGTCAGCCATGCCGCGGGCGAAATGCGTGGGGTCACAAACGGAACTATCCAGGAGATAAGGCCGCAAGCCTCTGCGCAGCGCCACCAGCTCATCTCCTTGCCCCGCAAAGACACAGGCTCTCTCGACAAAGCCTGCGGGCGTGTCGGCCACCAAGGTGGGCAGACCCAATTGGGTCATCACCGCCAGGCCCATGCGCGACACAAAGGTCTCTCCCGAGAGGGTGACCGTGGGCACGCCCATCCAGAGACCTTCCAGTGTGGTTCGAAAGCTGTTGAAGGGGTAGGTATCCAAGAGCAGATCCACCTGACTTAGCTGCTGAAGGTGCTCGTAGTGGGAGCACTGTCCGCTCATACGGATGCGTTGGGGTTCCACGCCCTTCTTCGCGAAGCGGTCCAGCAGGGTCTGACGGACTCCCGGGTCGTGGGCACAGGGTGTTTTGATGAGCATGCGGGATTGGGGCACCTTACGCAGAACCTGCGACCAGAGGGCGACTGTCTCCTCATTCATTTTCATGTGGTTGGCGAAGGACCCGAAGGTTAAGTAACCGTTCGTCCCAGCCGGTGGCGGTGTCACGGGCGGTGAAAACTTGGGGGGCTGGTAGCAAATGGAGCCTCCGGGAATGTAGGCCAGGTGTTCCCGGTGATACGCCTGCGTCTCGGGTGGGTCCAACACCGCGTCGGTGATGCGGTAGTCGATATGCGCTAAGCCCATGCTGCACAGACCGCCCCAGTCGACCTGGATGGGGGCCGGCTTGAGGGCCACTGCGTCGAGACGGTTGTTGCCACCCTGTCCGCCAAAGGCAATCAAGATGTCGATGTCCCGAGCGCGGACCCGGGAAGCCACCTCGTGACCCGGCAGACCGTGGATGGCTTCGAAGCCGGCGAAGAGCCCACGATAGTCCCGGGTCCCAGGATCCTCTTGGGCGACATTGCTGAACGCCACGAGTTCGAAGGCCTCCCGGTCCAGATGGGACAGAACCGGATCGAAGTAGCCCAGGGGCGAGTTGCTCTTGAAGTCTCCCGAGAGAATGCCCAGTCTCAGTCTTCGCCCCCGTGAAGGCTCGTTGCGATAGGTGGCGGCGGGGGCATGACGGTTAGGGGCCGTCTCGGCCCACTGCTGCGCCCGCGAGAAAAGATCGGCTCGACAATAGCCCGCTACGTACTGCATGGCCCAGATGAGTTCAAAGAGCAGGAGGTAGTGCTCCTCCGGCTGCTGGAGCGCTTGTTCCTGGAGCCGGATGCTCTCTCGGATCCGACCCACGTCTCGCAGGCAAAGGGCATAGGCATCCAGAGCCTCCACGGAGTCGGGCGCCAACTCATAGGCCCAGCGCAGATAGGGAAGTGACGCGCTGCGATAGCCGGCCACCTTCTCAGCCACGCCGGCCAACTCCGCCAGCACGATCGGATGCGATTCGACAGCGCTGATGCGCTGCAGCCATGCCATCGCCTCCTGAAACTGTTCCGTTTCCAGGTAGAGCTTGGCTGTGACATACAGGAGGTCCGTGCGGGAGGAATCGGACGTCATGGCCTGCAACACCGATTGCATGGCCGGGGAATCGAGACAGGCCTTTGCCTGGTCGTGACGACCGGCGCGAAGGTGCGCATTTGCCTCCCGCAGCACGGCGGGCAGCGCATTGGCCTCCAGGGATATCTCCAGTCCGCCCTGACCCACCGACAGCGAGGTCAGACGGGGCTCGTGCGCCGTCACCGCCCGGCGATCCATCGCCCCCTGAACTCTGTCACGGACTAATCGTTCCATTTATGGTTTCCGGTCTCGTGGACTCCGCAGAGACACGACATCAAGTTCTCGGCGCCAGGCACCAACTCCGCCACATCTCTCGGTAGGCGCTTTCCAATTCCCGCGCGAAGCGAGGCGCGTCGCAGAGGGTGCTACGCATCATTCGTTGGCGCAGAGTGCGCCTCAGGGCGGCCAAACCCTCGGCGTCCCCGGCGTAGGACAGGGCCTTGGCCACGTACTCCTCGGCGTCGTGCGCCAACCAGTCCTCCAGTCCCAGTCGACTCAAGAGGGTTTCCCCGACTCTGGAGACGTAGGTCCGGCCCACCAGGGAGAGCACGGGGACACCCATCCAGAGACTCTCCAGCGTCGTCACGGAACCGTTGTAGGGATAGGGATCCAGGGCAATGTCGACCTGGGAAAAGAGCCTCAGGTGATCAAACTGCGACGGGAAATGGCCATAGATGTCGATGCGATCGGAGGCCACGCCTTGCCGATCGAACTGCGCCAGGTAGAAGGATTTGGCCCCCGGGTCGAGACCCGTCTGAAACTTCAGGATCAAGCGGCTTTCCGGGCAGCCCTTGAGGATCTGGGCCCACAGCGCGATGACCTCCGGGCTCATCTTGGCGTTGTTGTTGAAACACCCGAAGGCACAGTAGCCGCGTCTGACCGCGGGGTGGACGCCGATCAAGGGGGCGTGAGGAGGGGGCGTATAGCACACCATCCCACCCGGCAAGCGCATACATTGCTCCCCATAGTGACCTGAATCGGCATCCGGGTCGAGGACCGCATCGGTAATACGATAGGTGATCTGCGACATTCCCAGCGTGTCGATGCTGCCATAGTCCACCAGGATGGGAGCGGGCCGCCGAGCGCAGACCGCCAGCCGATTGTGGGCCGTGTGTCCCCCCATGGTCACGAGCAGATCGATTCGGTCCTTTCGGATTACCTGCTCCAACTCTCGATCGGACAGCGCATAGACACTGTGATAGACGTCACAGTGTCGGGCGATCTCCTCAGTCACAGCGTCGGGACATTTCACGTTCCCATAGCCGTAGACCTCGACCTTCGCCCGATCATGAGCGGCAAAGGCGGCCTGAAAGGTGTAGGCCACGGAATGGGCTCGAAAATCTCCCGATAGATAGCCGATGCGCAGACGCCGATCGACGATGGGGCTGTTGGCAAGCGGTCTGTTCGTCCCAGAGGCCCCAAAGGCCAGCGCCGCCCATCGACGGTAACGTCGGGCCAATTCAGCGGGTTGATGAGGCAGATAGTGTTTCCACCACAGGAGCATCGGCTCGAGGGCAATGCGTTGCGCCGGGTCGAGGATCAGAGACTCCAGCGCCTGCAGCGCCTGTTCGGTCTGACCGGTCCACAGGCGGGCAATGGCGATCCATTTGCGAACCTCGCGATTTTCAGGGTCAAGCCGCAGAGCCTTCTCTCCCCAGGCGATCGTCTCCGTTTGACGGGCCATGTCCCGGGAACAACGTTCCGCCTGGGCGATGCAGGTGGCAAGGTCCGGCGCGGTGTCGGCCGGCGGATCTCCTTCTTGGGGCTCCGGTGGCCCAGTTGAGGGCGAGGGCGAAGGACTCGACTCAGGCTCTATCACCGGTTCAACGGCACACCCCGATGACTTGGGCACGGAATCGACTGTCACGCCCCGCCCGCGACACCAGCGGTGCCACATCTCACGGTAGGCCGCTTCCAATTGACGGGCCAAGCGCTTGGGATCGCATAGGGGACTCTTGACCATCAGAGGACGGAGACTGGGCCGCATCTCGGCCAGTTCGTCCAACTGACCGGCAAAGGCGCAGGCCTTGGCCACGTACTCCTGGGCGTCGTTTGCGGCAAAGATCTCCAGTCCCAGTCGCGTCAGCAGACTGCGCCCCACCCGCGAGACGTACCATTGACCCGACAGGGTCACCATGGGCACGCCCATCCACAGGCTTTCCAGCGTGGTAATGCAGCCATTGTAGGGGTAGGTATCCAAACCGATATCCACCTGCTCCATCACCTGCAAGAGCTGAAAATGGGAGAGAGACCCGTAGAAGGTGAGGCGGTCTGAGGAGACTCCCTGTTGGGCAAACTGGTTGACGTAATAGTCCCGTACCCGGGGATCATCCGCCGCCATGAAGCGCAGGAGCAGGTGTGTGCCCGGGCAGGCCTTGAGAATCTCGGCCCACAGCGAAATCACGAAGGGATTGACCTTCATGTTGTTGTTAAAGGAGCCGAAGGTCACGAAGCCATTCTCGCGGGCAGGTAAGGCAGAGACCAGGGGACTGTGTTGCGGCGGACGGTAGGAGATGACCCCATCGGGCAGACAGATGGATTCTTCCCCATAGTCGGCGTGCCATCTTTCGGGGTCCAGGGTAAGATCGGTTAGACGGTAGTCGATCTGGACCAGACCGGTGGTATTGATCGCCCCATAGTCCACCTGTAGCGGGGCCGGTCTGTAGGCCAGGACCTGTAGGCAGTTGTCCGCACAGTGGCCGCCCATCGCTACCAGGATGTCAATCTGATCGTCGGCAATGCGTTGGGCAACAGCCGCAGGCTCCAGACCGCGAACGGAACGATAGGTGTCAAACTTCTGTCGGAAGCGTCGGGTCACCTCGTCGGGCTGAGCCACGTTGCCGTAGCCGAAGACCTCGACGACGGCCCTATCGTGCCCATCCAACACCGGCTCGAAGGTACCAGCCGTGGCGTGCCCGTAAAAATCGGGGGAGATATAGCCGATGCGGAGCCGCTTTGCGGGGTCGGGGCGGACCGACTGTTCGACGGCGGGGATATCCGCGGGCATGAAGCGCTGCGCCAAATCGCGATATCCCTGAGCCGCCAAACTGGAAGACAGATGGGGCAGGTAGTGCAGGTACCAAAGATAATTTGACAAGACCCAACGATCGTCCGGCGCCAACTCACAGGCCCTCTTGAGAAAGGCGAGGCCCTCTTTCACCCGACCCGACTGGGCCAAGTCGCGGCCCAGGTAGCTGCAATAGGCGACGTTGTCTGGAGCGCCTTGGTAGGCGCGGTAGCGGAGTGCGACGGTCTCACTCAGGCGGGCTTTATCCTCGGCCAAGCGCTCGGCCTCTTCCGCGCACTGGGCTGCAGTCAGTGAGTCCAGGATCACGGCGACACCTCGGAACCCTGCCCATCGGAGGCAGGGGAATCTCCCTGCCGGGCACACCACCGGCACCACATGGAACGGTACGCCCCTTCCAACTGGCGGGCAAAGGCGTCAGGCTGGCAGAGTGTGCTGGCGAAGAGCAGCGGACGCAGCGATGATCGAATGGTAGACAGGGCGTCCAATTGCTGAGCAAAGGCCAGGGCCTTCGCCACATACTCCTCGAGACTGTGCGCGACGAAAGTCTCCAGTCCCAAGCGCTTGAGCAGGCTAAAACCGACACGCGAGACATGAGACTCGCCCGCCAAGGTCACCACCGGGACACCCATGCAGAGGGCTTCGCAGGTCGTGGTGGTTCCCGCATAGGGGAAGGTGTCAAGGGCAAGATCGATGTTATTATAAGACTTCAAGTGGTCCGTCTCTCCGTTCCAGCCAAATATGTCTACGCGATTGGCGTCCACCTTCTGCCGCGCAAAACGGTCTTTGTAGTGGGCCACCACGCTAGGCTCGTGACCCCCACGGAACTTCATGATCAATCTGGACTGCTCGTTGCACTGCAATATCTGTGCCCAAACCTCCAAGGTCCGGGTCGATAACTTGCAATTGTTATTAAAAGACCCAAAGGTCACATGCCCCTGGGTCAGAGCAGGCAGAGGGGTGACTGGCGGTAGGAAGGCCGGCGCCCGGTAACAGAGAAATCCGCGCTCGAGAGGCCAGAGTTCTTCGGTATGAAAGGCCTGCGCTTCCACGGCTTCGGTGAGAGGGTCGGTGAAACGATAGTCGATCTGGTTTAAACCCGTGGTATCCGGGTAGCCCAGATAGGTCACCTGGACGGGGGCAGGTTTGTAGGTGAAGAGCCTGAGTCGATTGCCGCGCCAATGGCCGGTCAGGTCGACGAGAATGTCAATCCGGTCCGCGCGAATTTGTTCGACGGCCTGTTCGTCGGAGACCCCGTAAATCGAACGAAAGCGATCGCATTTTTGCTCGATGCGCCGGGTCACGGCGTCCGGCTGCGCCACATTGCTGTACAGGATATTTTCCACCTGGTCGGGGTGAACTCCGTCCAGGATGGGTTCAAAGAAATAGGCCACGGAGTGGGTACAAAAATCGGGCGACACATAGCCGATTCGCAACCGACGCTCGGGATCCCTTGACTGGGGGTAGTCGCGGTCGGGTTTGTCTACTGAGTGCATCTCGCGCCACTGAACGTGGGCATGGTAAAGCCTTCTCGGAGACAGATCCTCCCCATAGTGCAGGTGAGCCAAGCACATCGACCGAATGACGCTGTTCCGCGGGGCGCCGGCCACCGCGGCTTCCAGCAGTGCCAGCCCCTGCTCGGTCTGACCCTGGTGGACCAGATCCGAGCCCAGATTCGCGCGCACTGTGGCATTGTCGGGGTCCAAGGCCAGGGCCTGACGGCGCAACTCCAGGGCGAGATTGAGACGGCCCGTCGCTTGGAAAAAACGAGCGGCTTCATTGAAGATTGCCGGATGGGCCAGGCTCTGCGTGGCCCGCTGGTACTGTTCTTCGGCCAGAGGCAGTTCACCCAGACGCTGGTGGGTCATGGCCCGCAGTAGATGACTCACGGCAGCCCTGACGGTGTCGTCTGAGGCCGGGTCCGTCTCCACCTGATCCAGGTGTTGCCGCGCCAGGGTGTTGTCACCCACTTCGGCGGCCTGGAAGGCCTCCATCAGTCCGACAGGCAAGAATCCAGGAGGGAGCTTGAGGTCGATCTGCCCCTCGTGACAGACAAGAATTTTCTCGGCCACGCGCAGCCCCTCAGGTTCCATGGGTGACCTCGTTACTGACCCGTTGACC
>JADFHU010000293.1 GCA_022567055.1 Planctomycetota bacterium | reverse complement strand
AGGCCCGGACGGAGGAGGAGAGAGAGGAGATTCGGCGGGAACTCAAACGCCTGCGGGAAGAGCAGATCGAGGCCCTTCGTGCGGTCGACGAGTTGCAGGAGCGGATGGATCGGTCTGAAAACCGGCAGCGTATGGCAGAGGCCCGGCAACGGCTCAACGAGAGCCGCGAACGGATGCAAGAGTCCACCGAGCAGTTAGCGCGGGGAAATGTCTCCGAGGCCATCAGCTCCACCACGCGGGCCCAGCGTCAACTGGAGGAACTGCGCGATGCTTTTCGCCGCAGCACCTCGAGCCAGTTCGCCGAGGAGATGCGCGAGATGCGCGACCAGGCCCAGGCGCTGGACCGGCGGCAACAGGAGATCTCCGAGGAAATAGCCGAAGAGATCGACCCCGACCGCAAGAGCCTGGCCGATGCCGGCAAGAACAAAGAGTTGGCACGCCGGGTGGACGACCAGCGGCAGAAGACGAAAGAGCTGTTGGAGCAGATGAGGGAGCTGAGTGACCTCTCGGAGATCTCCGAACCTCTGCTGTCCCGAAAGCTCTACGATACCCTGCGGGAGGCAAACACCGGCAGCATCGACAGCGCCCTCGAAATCACCGAAGAATTGCTAAGACGGAACTTCCTGCCCCAGGCCTTTGAATCGGAACGTCCGGCCGGCGAAGGGATCGCACGGATGAGCCGGGGTGTGGAGGAGGCCGCCCGCGGCGTCCTCGGCGATGACACCGAGGCCCTGCGCCTGGCCAGACAGGAACTGGGGGAACTGATCGACCAGGTGACGGGTCGCAGGCGAGCGGACGACCCCAATGACCCCAATCGTCCCGAGGAATTCGCATCCGGTCAAAGCGGGCCTAGGGGTGAGAATACAGCGAGGCAGGGCCGGCAACAGGCTCGGGCAGGTAACCAAGGTCGCCAGGGACAAGAACAGGCCCAGCGCCAAGGCCAGGGCGGTCAGGGGCAGCAACAGGTTCAAGGACAGGGCCAGCAGCAAGCTCAAGGACAAGGCCAGGGGGGCCGGGAACAGCGGGGTCGGAGGTCGCCGGGACAGGCCGGAGGGACGCCCCGCGATGGTGCCCGCGCCGGCACCTGGGCGGACGGACGCGCCATCGGCGGAGACCCTGGTGGTGGTGGTCAGACGGGTCCCGAATTCTACCCAGCCGGTCCCTTCACCGGCGGCAACTTCCGCCAGTGGTCGGAACGACTGCGGGATGTGGAGGACATGCTCACGGAGCCCGAGTTGCGGAACGAAGCGGCCACCGTCAGAGACCGAGCCCGCATGCTGCGGTCCGACTTCGAACGGCATGGCAAAGTACCGCAGTGGGACCTGGTCGAGGCGCAAATCATGCGTCCCCTGATCGAACTGCAGCAACTGATCAGTGACAAGCTGGCCCAGTTGCAGGCCGACGACGCCCTCGTCCCCATCGATCGCGATCCCGTGCCGGAGCGCTACGCGGACAGGGTCCGCAGCTACTTCGAGGAATTGGGAGAAGAGCGCTGATGGCACCGATCGCCTACATTGCGATCCCCACGAGCCGATGGTTGGGTCCCGCCGGATTGCTGTTGCTGGCCGCCCTGATCCTCCTGTTCTGGTCCTATCGCCGTGCTCGCCCACTGCGCGGCTTCCACCGGGTGTGCTTCGCTCTCAAGACGCTCGGTGTGTTGATCCTGGCGCTGTGGCTGCTCGAACCGATGTGGATCGGTCGTCGAGCCAAGGCCGGCGCCAATAGCCTGGCCATCCTCGCGGACAACTCCAGCACCATGACCCTCCGTGACGCCGGCCAGACGAAGCGGCGGGGAGACTTTCTGCTGGAGGCACTCGACACCGAAACCGCGGGCTGGCTGGCCAAGCTGGCGGAGAACTTCGAGATTCGCCGCTACTTCTTTGATTCACGGCTTCATCGGACCTTGGATTTTTCCGAGTTGTCCTTTGACGGCCAGGCCTCTGCCATCGGGACAAACCTGCGCGTCCTGGCAGATCGCTTCCAGGACAAACCCTTGGCGGGAGTCCTGCTCATGACCGACGGCAACCCGACCGATCTGACCACCCCCGCCTACGATCTCACCGGTCTGCCGCCCATCTACCCGGTGGTCGTCGGCCACCGGG
The DNA here is from genome assembly GCA_022567055.1 of Planctomycetota bacterium. GTDB lineage: Bacteria > Planctomycetota > Phycisphaerae > Sedimentisphaerales > Anaerobacaceae > JAIPFM01. The sequence goes on along the minus strand of JADFHU010000293.1, from coordinate 4,933 downwards.
ACCCTCCCAAAGACATCGCACTGACCAATGTCTCGGTCACGCAGACGGCCTTCGAAGATGCCCCCGTCACCATCCAGGCGGATGTGGCGGTGACAGGCTTTGCCGGTCAGACGATTTCGGTCGATTTGAAAGATAGCACCGGCGCGGTCGTACAAGCAAAGAAGTGGCTGCTGAAAAAGCGGCATGACAAGCAGCGTTTCCGTTTTCGCTTGCGCCCGCAGCGGGCCGGCGTACTCTTCTACACCATCGCCGCCCACGTAGCGTATCTCCCGGCGGAGTCAGCCGAGCAGGAGAATCGTTCCCAGGAGGCGACCCTGCTCAACAACCAACGCACCGTCGTGGTCAAGCGGGACGCAGGGCCCTACCGTATCCTCTATGTCACCGGCCGGCCCAATTGGGAATACAAGTTTCTCCGGCGCGCCATCGAAGACGACGAGCAGATCCACCTGGTGGCACTCATCCGGGCGGCCAAACGCGAACCCAAGTACGACTGGCGGGGACGGGCCGGCGAGCAGAGCAATCCGCTCTTTCGCGGCTATGACACCCAAACCCAGGAACAGACCCAGGAGTACGACCAGCCGGTCTTGGTGCGTCTGAACACCCGTGACGGTGACGAACTCCGGGATGGGTTTCCCCGGACGGCCGAAGAACTCTACGCCTATCACGCCATCATCCTAGACGACATCGACGCAGAGTTCTTCCTCCGCGATCAGATGGATCTGATCCGCCGTTTCGTCTCCGAGCGGGGCGGCGGCTTCCTGATGTTGGGCGGCAAGGAATCCTTTCAACAGGGCCTGTACGCTCACACCCCCATCAGCAGCATCTTGCCGGTCTATTTGGACCCCCTGCCGGAGAGTTCCAGGATCAAGCGAACCCGCATGGCCCTGACACGAGCAGGCTGGCTGCAGCCCTGGGCCCGTCTGCGTGACAACGAGCAGGCCGAGCGCGAGCGACTGCAGGCAATGCCCGACTTTCGCGTGCTCAATCGCCTCCGCGGCATGAAACCGGGAGCGCAGGTGATCGCCACCGTGGACGACGAGCGTGACGCCCCCTACCCCGCCCTGATCGTCCAGCGCTTCGGCAACGGTCGGTCCGCCGCGCTGCCCATTGGTGACGTCTGGCGTTGGGGAATGCAGTCACCCGAGATGCGTGAAGACATGGAAAAGTTCTGGCGGCAGACCCTCCGTTGGTTGGTCGCCAACGTGCCCCAGCGGACGTCCGTCGAGGTGGTGCAAGGGACGGACCTCGCTCAGCACGCAGTCCGTCTGCGGGTTCACGCCCGGGACAAGGACTTTCAACCCCTGGACAACGTCTTCGCCGAGGTCGAAATCCAACGTCCCGACGGAGACAGCATCCGACTGAACGCCCAACCCGTCGCCCATCAAGGCGGGGTCTTTGAAACCACCCTGGTGTCACGCACCAGTGGCGGCTATGGTGTTCGCGCCGTGATCACGGATGCCGAGGGAAACCGAATTGGCGCCGCCGAGACCGGATGGGCCGTCGATCTGCTGGCCAAGGAGTTTGCCTCCCTCCGGGTCAATCGCTCCCTCTTAGAGGACATCGCCCGGCAGACGGGCGGACGCGTGTTGGAGCTGGATGAGTTAGATCGCTTCGCCCGTACGCTGCCCCATCTGCACGTGCCCATCACCACCACCTGGAGCAAGCCGCTCTTCGATCTGCCCGGCCTTGGGCCTTTGGCCTTTCTGCTGGTGTTGATCTGTTTCGGGAGCGAATGGGCCCTACGCCGATGGAAGGGCATGCCGTGAGGAGTCTGGCTTGTCTGATCATGGCCGGTCTGATCGTGACGACACCCGCATCAGCCCAGGAACCGGATGCGGCAACCGAGGACCCCTCTCAGGTCGTCATTGTGGTCGTCGGCGCCCCGGGAAATAACAGCTATGAAAGGCAATTTACCCGGGCCGCCCAGCGCTGGAAAGAGGGCTGTAGCCGGGGCAATGCGGAGTTCATCTCACTGGGCCTCGATGAGGATCCCAACGAAACCGATCGCGCCCGCCTCGAACAGATCTTGGCCTCCCAGGCGACACGAGCCGACATCCAGACCTTATGGCTCGTCCTCATCGGACACGGCACCTTCGACGGCAGACGGGCCAAGTTTAACCTGCGGGGACCCGATGTCACGGCCACCGAACTGGCCCACTGGCTGGCACCCATCCGCGTGCCCATGGCGCTGATCAACTGCGCCTCCTCCAGTTCCCCCTTCCTCAAAAAGCTATCCGCCCCCGACCGCGTGGTCATCACCGCCACCAAGAGCGGCTTCGAACACAATGTCACACGCTTCGCCGGTGACCTGGCCAAGGCGATCATCGAGCCCAACGCCGATCTCGACAAAGACGGTCAGACCTCCCTGCTGGAGGCCTACCTCAGCGCCGCCCACGAGGTGGTGGAATTCTACCGCGCGGAGGGACGCCTCGTCACGGAGCACGCCCTGCTTGACGACACCGGCGACGGCCTGGGCACCCCCGCCGACTGGTTTCGCGGCATCCACCCAGAGAAAAAGGCCGCGGACAACGCCTCCCTGGACGGCTACCGCGCCCACCAGTTCCACCTGATCCCCAGTCAAAGCGAAGCCGGTCTCAGCATGGACCTCCGCGCCGACCGCAACCGACTGGAGCTGGAGATCATGCAACTCCGTGAACAAAAAGCAGAGATCCCCGAGGAACTTTACTACGAAAGGCTAGAACCCCTTCTCTACCAGATCGCCGAGATCTACGAGCAGGTAGATGAGCCGACTGAAGAGGCTGATGAATGATTGCGGATTTGGGATTTGGGATTGCGGATTGGAGGCTGTGGCAAGGGGGCAGCGTCTCGAAATAAAAAACACCTGCTGTTGACCCTTCCTTCGCCATTGGACGTTCCTTGTTCGACATTGGTCATTCTGTCTTTTCTAATGGTGAAGCTTCCCAGAATGAATCAAACCCTAAAAGACGACTATCCAATACCGAATGTCCAAGGTATTGAGCTGGCAGATTGCGGCGCTGGGCCGAGCCGCTGGAGAGAGACAAGTCTCGCTCTGCCTAGGCCCGTCCTCTATTGGTTTCTTGCCCTTATCTGTTACACTGGTGGTCTTTTGGGGTCGGTCTGGGTTCCCACGGGATCCCTGTTGATGTCTCAATGATCGCTGGTGACGCAAGGTGGCTGCCCAGGGACGGTGAAAGTTCCGGCCTGATCTGTTCCGGCGTGTGAAGGGCTGGTGAAGCGAGGTGCAGACAGAAGGGGATAGAATGCTGGGTCGTATAGGCATCGTATTGGTAATCCTGGGTAGCGTGCATGTCTGCTCGTGGGGACAGGAGGCGGCCATGTCTCTCGTCCTAAACGAATTGATGGCATCCAACGGCGGGTGCTGTCCGGATCCACAGGGGGAATTCGACGATTGGATCGAGATCTACAATCCCGGTCGACGCACGGTGGATTTGGGGGGATTCTATCTGACGGACAATCTGGATGAGCCCACCAAGTGGCAATTCCCCGTCGGAATGCCCCACTTGACTCGGATCTCTTCCAGGGAATATCTGATCGTCTGGGCGGACCGTGACACGGCGGAGGGACTACATGCCGGGTTTAAATTGAATGCCGAAGGTGAGGAACTTGGTCTCTATGCCCCGAACGGCCTGACTCTGATCGATGCGATTCCGTTTCCTGCCCAGGATAGCGCGTTTTCCTATGGTCGGGCGAGGGATCGGCCGGAGGAGTGGCGCTTTATGATCGTGCCCAGTCCCGGACTGCCCAACGATGAAGGATATCTCGGAACGGTGTCCACGCCTCGGGTCAGCCCCGAACGCGGTTTCTATGGTCGACGCTTCACGGCCAAGATCACCTGTGACACAGTGGGCGCCTCCATCTGGTACACGACGGACGGCACGGACCCATTGGTCGCGGGGGACTCGGTCCCCGCCGGTGCGACGCTCTACATGGGTCCCTTTACAATCAAGAGTACCACCTGCCTACGCGTCGCCGCGATCCTGCCGGGATATCGACCTGCGGCTCGGGTGACGCATACCTATCTACTTAACGTCAGTGAGACCATCAAATCCCTGCCGGTGATCTCTCTGGTTGGAGACGAGAGGGAGACCTTCTACGAACCGCAGGGCGTGATGGCCATCGTGGGCGGTCAATATGTCAACGGTGTCTGGACACCCACGGGCGCCAACAGCTACAACAATGCCCTGGTGAGGGGCTATGAACGACCCGTTTCTTTCGAATGGCTGGATCCGAACAGCGGCACGAACTTGCAGGCGGATTGCGGTCTCCGCGTACACGGTAGTGGATGGATGCGTCCCCGCTATCGGCGTAGTAACGGGATCTGGAACGGGAACAGCAAGTTCAGCTTGCGGCTCTACTTTCGTGAGGAGTACGGTCCGGATTGGCTGGAGCATCCCCTTTTTCCAGGGGGCAGCGATCAGTACAAGAGCATTGTGCTGCGCGGGGGCCACAACGATCGCACCAATCCCTTTATCAAGGACGAGTTGATGCGCCGCCTGCACCAGGACATGGGACACGCGGCCAGTGTGGGGACATTCGCCTCTCTCTTCATCAATGGTCAGTACAAAGGCTATTTCAATCCCTGCGAACATATCAATGAGGCCTTTTGCCGGGACCGTTTCGATTCCCCAGGGCAGTTCGACATCATAGAGATGTTTGGCGGTACGCGGGAGGGCGATCGGATCCGCTGGAATGCCTTGATGTCCATGGCCGGCCGGGACTTGAGCAATCCAGACAACTATGATGCGGTGGTTGAGCGTCTGGACCTGGTGGAATTCATCGATACGCTCATCCTGCGCTTGTGGTCCGGCGATTGGGATTGGCCCCACAACAACTGGTCCGCAGCCGCCGAGCGATCGGACAGCGGCCAATGGCGCTTCTTCGTCTGGGATGCGGAAGGGTCCATGTTCAGCGATCGCCTGAATCAGGTAGT
>JADFHU010000292.1 GCA_022567055.1 Planctomycetota bacterium | reverse complement strand
GCGGGTAGCTCTTCCCCGAGATGGCGCCGACGTCTTTCATGCGCTGAACATTAAAGCGCGCGTCTTCGAGTGAGTTCACCTCGACATGGGACCGATTGCCCTTGGCGCCAGAGAGAATCGTTCCGGTGGAGAAGATTCGCGGCGCCACCAGCTTGCCGGCTTTCTGCATCTCGCTGGCGGCAAACACCTCGGTGGTGGTGTTGGACGGATCGTGAATCGTCGTCACGCCAAAGGCCACGTTGGAATACTGCATCCAGTTTTGCTGAGGGATGATCTCTTCCCGGGCGAAACCACCATGGGCATGGGCGTCAATCAGGCCGGGCAATATGGTTTTTCCGCTCAGGTCCATCTCTGTGATGCCCGGGGGAATCTCCACCTCGTCCCGGGAGCCGACTGCCACGATGCGGTTTCCGCGAACGACAACGACGCCGTCCTCGATGATTTCCTGCCGTCCTGCCAGAGCGTCGCGCATCGTCACCACACGTCCGCCGACCAGGGCAATCGATCCGCCCGGCGCGTCCTGCTTCACTTCAAAGTCAATCTCCAATCCCTCCTCCAGGGGCTCGGGCAAATCCGCATCTCCCTCGGCGAGGAACTCGAATGCCTCGTCGAGGCTACGTTGATAGAGTGTCGGCCCTCGACTCCAGGTCACGGTGTCGTCGTCCTGCCAGGTCAGATAGTCGCCCGCTCTGGCAGAGAGCTTCTTGACGGGAACGGACTTCGTGCCGGCTCCCAGGTCCACGATCCTGCCCGTTGCGGGCAGCGGCGCCACATAGACGTTGTAGTTCTCGATGAAGGCCAGCCATCGGGTATCCGGCGAGACACTCATGGCCACCATTTTTTCACCCCGCACATGGCCGAGTTCATCTTCGCCCGCCAAGTCGAAGCTCCTCAGTTCCAGGCCGCCTTCGACCTGTACGTTGACCAGGATCCGGCGGCCGTCGGCACTGAATCTTGGGGCATAGCCTTGCTCTGTCACCAGGGTGGATTGCCCGCCGATGGCTGGCACCCTGTAGATGCCGAGATCGAGAGACCAAATGGGCGACAGGAGATAGCCGCCCCCGATTTGTCGATACACCACGGTTTCGCCGTCGGGCGAGAACGCCGGTTCGAGGTAGTTGCCGGGTTTATCGGTAAGGGTCTTGCCGAGGCCGACGCTGCCGTCGTCGGGTACCGAGATGATCCTCACGCTTCCCTGCTCCGCGTCGGACCACGTGGTGTACACCACGCGCCGCCCGTCCGGTGAGAAGGCCGGGTAATACTCGAAATGGTCGTTCTGCTCCGTCATGCGTTTCGGCTCGCCTTCCGGCAGACCTTGTCGCCAGAGCAGACCCAAGGCCTGGAAGACCAGACTTGTTCCGTCCGGAGAAACGATGGGCCAGCGTGGCATCTTCAACAAGAAGGTATCCGGCGCCACGTCGACTTTTCGGCGCAGGGTCTTCCGTACCTTCATTTCCTTGCGAACATGGATAGGAATCGTGGTGACTTCGCGGCTCTCTGCATCGATGCGATGCAGTCCTCCACCGGACCAGAACACGAGATGTTTGGAGTCAGGCGTCCACTCGAAGGCCGGTGCGTTGCCCTCCGTACCGGACGTTTCCTGCAGGTCGCGTTCAAAATTGTCGTAGATGGCCCATTCGCGTCCAGACTCCAGATCCTTGAGGTAGATGGCGGAACGGAGATCGACCAGGCGTTTGATGAACGCGAGGTACTTTCCATCGGGGGAGGGTGTGGGGCGCACCGCGCCGCCCGGTCCTATCACGAAGGGGTATGTCTCGCCGGTGGTCCGGTCATAGCGCTGAATCACAAAGATCTGACCCGTGGCGTCCTTACCATACTTCCATATGCGTCCCTCGGTGGTGTCCTGTGCAAAGTAGACGTAGCGGCCATCCGCGGAGAAGGCCGGGTCAGCCTGGTTCTTTTGGTCTTTCTCGCCATGGGGCCGCTCGGTTAGCTGCAGTCCCGCGCCCTGAGCGCCGGCGTGAAACATCCAAATCTCGCCGGCAGCGATACTACGGCTGCTCATGAAGGACTTCTTCGCCACCAAATACTGTCCATCGGGGCTCCAGGCCGGATTGTGCACCAGGTTCGTCGACTCGTCGCTGATCGGGCGAGCGTTGGACCCATTGGCCTCCATGACCCACAGATTGTCCGCGCCATCTCGGTCCGAAATGAACGCGATTCTAGCACCGTCGGGGCTGAACCTGGGCTGATAGTTCCAGGCAATGCCCGCGGTCAGTGCGGTCGCCTCTCCCCCCTCCATGGGAAGGGTGAAGATATCGCCCAGCACGTCAAACACGATCGTCTGGCCGTCCGGGGAAACGGAGACGTTCGACCAGGTGGTCTCGGTCGTGTCGATGACGATAGTGCGCCAGTCACCGGGCGGTTCGTTGACGTCCCAATCGTTCGAGTCGGTTGCGCCTTTATCTGCTGCGGCTGCGAGAGCAGACAGAAACGTCAACGAGAGCAGATTCCGAAGCAGATTTGTTCTGAAGAGCATGGGACTCCTTGTGTTCGTCAAGGACCGATGGGACCGACGCGAGATCTAACGTCGTAAGATGACAGGCACTCACGCTCCCAAGGCTCGCATGGGCATGTCCAGGGGTCCGTGGGTCCAGTGGGCTGTCTATTCAGCAATGGACGTAAGCGCTCTCTATGCAAGCCTCAAATCAACCCGTTTCCCGGCTGCGAAGAGGTTTTCGGTGACGTAGTTCTCGTTCCATAGATCGGATATCACCGCCGATATAGAGGGGTTCTGGAGCGACCATATGTAGGCCTTTTGCGGGACCGTATAGTCGCCCGGTACGATCCGCTGCAGTTTCTGAATACGCCAATCGGGGATTGGTTCAAGCCCCTTGCGGTGACGCCGGGCCACCGGGTTTGCTGACTTCATAGCGATGACACCCATTCCGCTTGCGGCCGCTTCCCGAATCGCCTCTTCGACGTACCCGCCATTGATGACGTTGTACGCTATCATCGCCACGTCGTAGTATCCTAGCCGGCTCGCCGCGCGGAGTACACCCGCTGGATTGTTGTGGGAGGTGACACCGAGAAACCGAACCTTCCCCTGTTGCTTGAGTTCGAGAAAGGTCTGGTGGATCTCCGGGCTTTCGAGTTCCTCTTTCGAACAGGCGCCGTGCGGACACATCAGAATGTCGAAATGGTCTGTGCCTACCCGCTTAAGGCTGCCTTCGACGGAGTCCATGATGACCTTGCGAAACGGTCGGCTCCCCTCGACGAGGTGCCCGTAGTCCCGGGTCATTGCGTTGCTTCGGAAGGCACCGTCGATCCCATTGCCTTGACCCGAGAAGTACTCGAGGAAGTAGCCGGGCTTGTCGACGAAGCGCTCACGCCGCAGTTGTGCGGCGCGTTTCATGATGGCAGTTTGTTTTTCCGAAGGAAGGCCGTCGAATACGTCCTGGTACATCCTGTCCCGGGCAGAGGTGTACGGGCTTACCTTCGTCGTCAGGAGCACACGATCTCGAAGCGATGGCCGGGCAATGAGCTTGCCGAACGCCTGCTCGGTCTCGCCACGGCGGTACATGGGCGCCATATCCAGATAGTTGAGCCCCATGTCGATGGCCAACTCTATGTGCCCATAATTGTCAAGAGCGATGGGGTCTCCCCCACAGATGACTTCAGAAATCATCAGCCCCGTCCGGCCCAGCTTACGGTAGGCCATGTCGCCCTGTTTGTTCCGCCACTCGAATACGGCGCCCGAATCGGGGCGAATTTGCCCACCTGTCTCCGGCTCAGCGGCAGTGGCAGCCAATCCAAGTCCCATTGAGGAGACCGCGCTTCGGTATAGGAAGCTACGGCGATTCATTGTGCGTGCAAGGTATAGCTTTCGCATGGCTCGATCCCTTATGGTTGAAAGAGTTCTCCTGATCTAACAAGATCCAAGGCCTCATCGACAGTCATGGCAGAAAAGATAGGCCACCATTTCCCCGTATGCCTGAAGTATGCCAAATCGAATCGATTATCACCGACAAACTCAAGCCGAGCAAAGCCAATTTCAAAGAAAGGTGAAATACACCTAGGGCCAGAACACGCATATTTCGCCATAAAGTAGAAGTATCGACCATGCCACTTTGTGAAGATGTCTTCTATGTAGTTGAACCTTGGATTCTCGGGGGGAGGCTTTACATGCTCCGGTCGGATGTGCTCTTCGACAAGGGCCTTGGCTTTCTCAGTGACTTCTGCCTTTAGGGCGTCTGGAGCCTTTGAAGGTTTCGCTTTTGCCCACATCCATTGATTCTTCGACTTGACCATTGCTTCTGTGCCTTTCCGGATCGAATACTGAAGACTGCGAATGGTTTCCCACTGTCAAAGGATATTGAGCCGGCGAACGCATGACGGCACGCGAGGCAGCCGACCCTTGCGAGGAAGATCGCTGGCGCCGTGCATCGTGTGCCAGCGCACTACCCTTCAACCTTTAAAGGCAGGACCTGAATCGCGTTCCGCCCCGACTTGCGGAAGGGCCGCGGCATGGGCTGCCCGATGCCGTTCGCGTCGACCGTCCGACAGCGCACTTCGTACTTGCCCGCCGGCAGCGGATCCAGGAGCGCTGCCCAGTGAGCCATGGCGTAGCGCATCGGCCAGATCCTTGGCTTGCGACTTTTCGGGTCGAAACCGCGCACGCCGACCGGCAGCTTACCGTCGGGGAGACCGCCACCCCAGTTCTCCGGCGGCGCCAGGATCTCAGCGTCCTTCCACGGCGCCCGCGCGAAATATGGATCGTCCTCCGGGTGCTTGGCTCCTGCGGGACGTAGCCAGTACTGGACTTTCTCGAGGCCGGACATCCCTACCTGGGCCATCCCGGTCAACGGAATCGGTTTCTCGGCAGGGACCGACTCGGGTCGGTGTAGGAACCGAGCGAAGGTCTTCATGATGCTATCGACATCGTTCGCACTCTCCGTGGCGTAGGTGTCGTTGGCGTGGTAGAGATCGGTGAGCACGACGTGGGTGAGCCACTTGATCGACTTGAAGCCGTAGGTTTCCGGCACGATCACCCGCACCGGTCCACCGCGCACGCCGGGGATGAAGTCGCCGTTAAGCTTGTACGCGAGAATGACCGGATGCCATCCTGGCGGGTCCTCGAGGATGCGACCGATCGGCAGCGAGCTGCGGAACATCTGGTCGGGGTCGTCGTTGTGGTAGCCGTAGTAGAAAACCCGCCGCACTCTTCGCACTGGCTGGGCTCTCCAGATCACGTCTCGGAGCGGTACCCCTTCCCACAGCCCCATGCCCAGCGGCTGCCCGATGTTGTTGCAGGTCATGATCTTCAGGAAGCGGACGACACGCTGCTTTCCCAGCTCCATGAGGTCGGCGAAGGTGAACGCGTTGCCGCCCTCGATCGTGAGCGGGTTGTCGACGGCTGCCGGCGTCTCTGCATCCGGGATCACCTCGAGCTTCCATGTGTCGCGTTCGAGTCCCACCTCGCGGCGTTTCTCCAGCGGCAACTTGTACGGCAGGGGCTTGCCGCGCTCGACCGAGCGGAACTCGAGCGGTGGCGTCAAGTACTCCAGCTCACCAACGAGCTTCTCGAGCAGCGCGTCGCGCGCTGCCCCCTTCGCCGAGAGCGGTGAAGCGACCAGGCCCAGCGTGCCTGCCGCGCCGAGCGAGAGAAAGTACCGGCGGGACAGTTCGATGTGTTCTTCCGCGAGTTGATCGGAGCGTTTCATGGTATCGTTCCTTGCTTAACGACCAGACATTAACGACCAGACATTCTCAGCCAACGAGGTAAGCTCTCACCACAGCCATTCATCGAGTCTGCTTCAGCGGCGACGGACCAGACTCGCCGTCAATATTCGGGTGGACTTATGCGGTCGGTCCTCGAATTGCAGTACAACTGTCGTGTCACCTGCTCCAATACTTCAATCCGAGGACCGACCATTTTTCCCTTTCGAGGTGCGAAGCGGCCCGAAGGTCTGACTCCAAGCGGCCCCGCTTATTCATGCTCCTTGAGTTTTAACTGAACGTGTGACCCATGGCTTCCCCTTTCAGCTCAACAACTTCACTTCCTCTTCAGTATGTTCGAATACACCGAGTCGATTTGAAATCCGTCAACTCCGGCGGACACCAATCGCTCCATGTCTTCACGAGCCAAATCCAGATGCCGGTCACTCGGATATCTGAAGGTATTAATTGCAGGAAAGACTAACGCCCCGCTCTCTTGAAGACGACCGACGTCGGCACTCGGCAGACGATTCGGCAAGCCAAACCAAAACGTGCCCCGCAAATCGACTTTCTCGCCTTTTCGAAACTGAGCCATCTGATCGTTGGTGGGCGTGAACATGACGTGCCGTAGCGCTTCGCGAGCCGCCGATGATCGGGATATGGAAACAGTGGCTTTAGCCAGTGTGTGGTCAACAATCATTTCATCGATCTCTCGGAGAAATCTTTTGTCGTCGAGGCCCGCCTTGAGATCCAGCATCACTCCAAGGTGTAGTTCGCGACAGAGAGACAGCGCTGAATCCAGTCTAACAATCTTATGATGCGAGCCGGTGTAATGGATGTTCACCAGATCAACCGCGGCGTAATCGTTAATACCGCCTTTAACGCCACAAGCCTGCTTCAGAGTTTGGTCGTGAAAGACGATCGGAACATCATCGCGACTTCGCTGAATGTCCAGTTCTACCAGCGCGTATCCGGCCTCTGCCGCAAGTCGGATCGCGGCCAAAGAACACTCCGGCGAATCGTCCCGGACGACACCGCCTCGATGAGCGATTAGTACCGGCCGACGTTTCTCAATCTGAGTACGATCATTTAAGTTGATGAGTGAATCCGCACCTTGAAGAGAAGGTTGACCAACAGTGCCGATTGCAAGCAAGCAACTCGTGTGGATTCCAACAAGCCATTTCTTCATATCAAATCCTCGGGTTTTATTTATTGGAAATTTGGTTTAACAACCATAGAAATGATTATACGCCTGAGGGGAAGGCCGATCAATGCAGAACAGGCCCAGGACCGCCATGGCGGTCCTGGGGCTGTTGCCTGTGGTGTGTACATGGTCCATTTGAGTCAGATACCAGGAA
>JADFHU010000291.1 GCA_022567055.1 Planctomycetota bacterium | reverse complement strand
AGCTTTTGCAGCACCGAGCCTTTCGCGACAACACCAACAACATCCTGGCCATGGTGGGTGTGACTCGGAGCCCCTAAATGCTGTTCATGGCGAAGCTGGCTCAGGCGACAGGAATGACCCTCATCCTGATCGATTTCTGGAGAAAGTTCCCCGACCTGATGAGTCCGAAGGTCATACTGGTCGGTGCTCTCTTCTTTGGGATCGGCTGGCTTATGCAAAAGATGGCCGTTCCAAAGTGAAATCTGATGACACTAGGCAATTCCTGAAGACTCCGTCGTCGGCCCGAGGGGAAGCGAGATCGGGATTTCAGACAGAGCCTAAACTCCGCATGATCCTAAAATTCGACTCCGGCCTCAAGGGCTTTGACCGCATGATTTGGGTCCTTGCCTTGACAGCGCTGGGCGTCTTGGCCTTGGGGATCTACTTCTTCCTGTACGTTTTTCCGCGGATGCTGCCGTAGGCCACCCTCGTTGTCGTTGTCAGCGAAGCGGTTGTCGTTGTCGTCATCGAGAATGCTGTTTTAGCCCATTCTATGTTTCGATTACGATTACGACAACGACAACGACTACGACAACGAGTGGCGAGGAACGCTGCCTCAGAAGATATAAAGCATCAAGTAGATCACCACCCCGGTGACCGAGACATAGAGCCATACCGGCAGGAGCCAGCGGGTGATCCGCGCATGCCGCTTGTACTCTCCCTTGAGGGCCAGCCAGACGGCCCGAATGACGAAAGGCACGATGAGCACGGCCAGGGGCGTGTGAGTCAGCAAGATCGAGAAATAGACCAGTCGCAAAATACCCTCCCCTTCATACCGGGTGACCACTCCCTCCTTTAACACATGATAGGTCACGTAAGAGCAGAGAAACAGGGCCGAAGTGATCACCGCGGCGATCATGAAGCGTCGGTGACGTTCCCGCTGATTGGCCTTGATGGCCCGCCAGCCGCAGAAGAGCAGCACGCCGGCGAAGCCGTTGAGGCAGGCGTTTATCGTTGGAAAATAAGAAACGTTCATGCCAAAGCGCTATAAGACCACGACGTCAAAGACCGTTAGGACCAAGAGGAAGGGCAGGTAAAGGACGGTGGCCTTGAGGAGCCCACGCGCCGCATCCGTCGATTTCGACAGGGCCAGCACATTCCCTTTGCGCAACAGGAAGATGCCTCCCAGGACGGCGCCCACCAGATAGACGACGCTTAAGCTGCCATACCAGGCGGGTAGAATCGAGACGGCCAAGAGGATCCAGGTCGTGACCTTGATCAATAGAAAAGTACTCTTGCCGTCGGGATAGATCACGGGCAACATCTTGAAACCGGCCTCTCCATACTCCTTGCGAAACATCCAAGCGATGGCATAAAAGTGAGGGTGCTGCCAGAAGAAGAGAATGGCAAACAGGACCCATGCCTCGGCACCCAGTTCTCCTCGGCAGGCGGCCCACCCGGCGATGGGAGGAATGGCCCCCGGAATGGCCCCGACCATCGTGTTGAGCCAATGGACCTTCTTCATGGGCGTGTAGACAAACACATAGAGGAAGGCTGCCAGCAGGGCCAGGAAGGCGGTCAGCAGGTTTATTCTCCACCAGAGCAAGAACACACCCATCAGTGTCAAGACGGCACCGAAAAGCATCGCATTGTTCGGGGGGATGAGCCCGCTGGGAATGGGCCGCTCGCGCGTTCGATTCATGCGGCCGTCGAGTTCTCGTTCGAAATAGTGATTCAAGGCCGCCGATCCGCCACAGGCGCCGCCCATTCCCAGCAGCAATACGCATAGTTGTAGCCAGGACTCAATGCCTCGGCCGGCCAGGAAATAGCCGAAGGTGGTGGTCACCCAGACCAGACCGAGAATCCGGGGTTTGAGCAGTTCGAGATAGGCCTTGGCGCTTGCGTTCATCTGTGACTCTAGTCTCAATTCGTCAGTGTTCGCCTCAAATCCTGCCATGATAGCGGCGCGGAGCGTAAGAGCAACAGTGTGCTGATGCCGAGCAGGGCCGCCCCCACCATGACATGGCCACTCGTCAAGTGGGGCTGCTTGAGCGTCAGGACCGTCATCACGCCCAAACCGATCTGAGCCAGCAGGAGCAGATCCATCACGATCAAGAGCGCCCGCAGGGAACCACTGCAAGCGCTGCGCAACGCGATCACATTGAGCCAAACCACGGCGAAGAAGACCACCAATGCGCCGACCCGGTGCGAGAAGTGATAGAGGACCTGGGCCATGGTCACGTCAGAGTCTTGACCGGCATCGAAACGCCACACGTTGATTTTGTGGAGCATCGCCGCATCGAAGCGCGGTGCCCAAGCCCAGCCCACCGTCGGAAAGTCAGGGATGGCCAATCCCGACTCCGTGTGGCGCATCACGCCACCCAATATCAGTTGCACATAGATCAAACCCATCACCCAGCAGGAGGCCTTCAGGAGACGACCGTTCGCCGGCGATACCAGATCTCTGCCGCGTCGAGTGCGCTCCGTGGAGAGCGCATAGGCGATCACGATGGTCAAGACGAAAAAGGTCTGGGCCAACACGCCATGGGCAAGGGAGACCGCCGTGGGGAGATAGAGCAACACGGTGAGTCCTCCCAGCAGGCCCTGCAGGATCACCACTGTGAGGGCCGTCCAACCCAGCGTGCGGACCCAACGCCGTTCTTCGTAGAGGGCCAACAGAACGGCGAGACATAGGATCAGGAAGCCCACCAGGGTGGCGGCCATCCGGTGGCCATGCTCGTAGAACACGCCCCCCACCATGGGGGGAAAGAGGCCCCCGAAAGAGAGAGGCCAGTCCGGGACTGCCAGACCCGAACCGGTGCTCTTGACCAGTGCCCCCACGAAGATCAACAGGAGGGTGGCCAGGCAGTTCAGTTTGGCAAAGTGTCTCAACCAGTCGCGGACGCCACCGGATGTCAAAGGGGCAGCACCACGATCAGCCGACGGGGAAGGGTCCATTGAATCGGAACTCACGCCCCTAATTGAAGAAGTCATCGTACTCTATGGCACTGGCAGCCGCCTGCTCATCCAGCCAGGCCTGGAAGTCTTCGTCGTTGTGGATGATGAGGCCTGCCTTCATTTTGTAGTGGCCCAAGCCGCAGAGTTGGGCGCAGGCGATCTCGAATTCCCCTGTCTTGGTGGGCGTAAACCAGACGGGGATACTCATGCCGGGAATGACGTCTTGCTTGACCCGCATGACGGGCAGAGAGAAACAGTGAATGACGTCCTTGCTGGTCAGGTGGATGTAGGCCGGCCTGCCGATGGGAAGGTGCAGGTTCGGCGAGGTGATGTCATCCTTACCATGGGGATCATTGGGGTCTATGCCGAGTGGATTGGACTGTTGGTCTATGTGGATGATGTCCGTCTTACCAAAAACACCGTCTGGCCCCGGGTAGTGCACGTTCCAGGCAAACTGCTCCCCAACCACCCGCAGCTCGACCGTATCGGTCCGATTCGGCGCCGCATCGACATGGCTGGACCAGAAGGGAATGGACAGCCCCACCAGGAGCGCCACCTCGAAGATGGCGATAAAGACCTCCAGGCCTGTCGACCAGTGGGTGTGAATGCCATGATAACTGGCCTTCGGATGGCGACGACGATGGAAACGAAAGAGGATGTAAAGAATAAAGAGGGCCCAACCCGCGAACAGGGCTAACATCAGTCCATGCACGACATAGATGATGAAGTCGATCTTGTCGCCATGGGCCGAGGCCAGTTCCGGCAAGGGCAGTAAGTTCATTAGGTTCATGTTAGACCAGCTCCTTCGCTCTCTTGCGAAAAGCCCAAAAGAATCTCGCGAACAAGGCCAAAACGAAAAGAAGAATACCCAACATCGATAGGATGCCCATGTTGAGCCCTGCCGTCAGGGGGGAATCTGCTGCGCCATAGCAAACGGAGCAGCCCAATACGCGTGATGCTGAAGTCAATAAGTCAGCAGGCAACATCGCTACAGTTCCTTCATTTTCCGAATAAAAATGATCTCATAGGCCACCAAAGCGAGACCGAACAGGATTGCCCCGACACCGGTCAGGACGTAACCCACAGGCCGGCTGACCTGCTGGGCGAAATCGAAGGCCCAGACGGCGACACCCACCGACAGCAAGACGGAGATGCTGATAAATATCAGATGAAAGGTCTTAATGCCCAACTTTGGTCTCCTGCGCCGCTTCGGCATGCGCATCCCCGCCGGCATGCGCCGACGCGTACTGGCTAACCTCTGTTCCATGTAACGGATCGCTGCCGGTGCCAAGAGGCACTAACATGAGCGTGATAAAGAAAACGAATGTCAACGCTAGCACCGAATAGATAAATCGTTTTTCCGACAGGAGGTGCATGAAGACGCAGGCCACCAGCGACGCCTTGACCGTCGCGATGACGAGGGCCAGGCCGATGGCCCTAGAGGGTGAGAGATGCAGCCTGTTGACCGCCACGGTGACACAGCTTAGCACCAGCAACGCGGCGAAGACCGCATAGTATTTTCTGACCTCGCTCTGGATATCATGTGCATCGGCACTCATGGAACGCCTTTTTTTTACAATGTCACTATAGCAAATAGAGAACCGGGAACAGGAAGATCCAGACCAGATCCACAAAATGCCAGTAGAGCCCGGCTATTTCAATGCGTCCGGTAAACCGTTCCGGATCCGTTTTCCACATCTTGGAACCGGGGCCCCAGAAGTAGGCATTGACAACCATCCCGCCGATGATGTGCAGACCATGCAATCCGGTCAGCGTAAAATAGATGGCAAGAAACGTGTTCTTGCTGGGAACGGAACCGTGAGCAAACTTACCCCCATACTCAAAGGCCTTGACGATCAGGAATACGAACGAGAGCCCCAGAGTCGCCGCCAGAAACTGTTTGAAGTTTTCGAAGTCCTTCATCTTTAGGGAGGCCCAGGCCATGACCATGGTCACACTCGAAGAGATGAGAACGATGGTATTAGCGAGACCAAGCCAAATGTTCAAGCCCTCATCCACACCCGACGGCCAGTGCGGAGCGCCCGTGCGGAGCAGAACATAACTCGAGAAGAGTCCACCAAAGAGCATGACCTCCGAGGCCAGGAAGAGCCATATACCCATCTTTCCATTGTTCAGACCGGTATCCGGGCGTATTTCAACGGCATAGGGAATCGCATCCATGGCTAGATCGTCTCCTGAAACTGCGGGCTAAAGTCGCGTTCCGCGTCGGGCACGCTGTACTCATAGGGTCCACGGTAGGTAACCGGGACGGTCGCGAAATTGCCGTGGGGCGGAGGCGAGGGCGCCGCCCACTCCAAGGTGGTCGCCTCCCAGGGATTGTCCGATGTCACCTTCTTGCCCCGCCAGATGCTCCAGAAGAAGTTGAAGATGAAGGGGATCTGCACCAATGCCAGTGCCCAGGCCCCCATGGAGATGACCACGTTCCACTGTAACACGCCTTGTGTATGGGCATAGGTGGCGCCGCCATCCCACAGCCGCCTGGACATGCCCGCCAGGCCCTGGATGAGCATGGGCATGAAGATAATGTTCATGCAGGCGAAAGTGGGCCAAAAATGGAGATGTCCCAGGACCCCGTTCATCTTGCGCCCCGTCACCTTGGGGAACCAGTAATAGATACCGGCAAACAGCGCGAAGAGGGTTCCCGGCGCGACGACATAGTGAAAGTGGCCAATCACATAGTAGGTGTCGTGCAGATGAATGTCGGCGGTGGATAGGCCCAAGGGCAAGCCCGTCAGGCCGCCGATGCCGAACATCGGCAAGAATGCCAGCGCAAAGAGCATGGGGACGTTAAAGCGAATCGATCCCCCCCAGAGGGTCAACACCAGCGCCGCCAGAATAACGATCGAGGGGATCGAGATGATCATCGTCGTCGCCTGGAAGAAAGAGCTGATGGCGGTGCCCATGCCGGTCAGGAACATGTGGTGGGCCCAGACGACGAAGGACATGAAGCCCAGAAAGACGAGGGCATAGACCATGGGCTTATACCCACCTATGGGCTTGCGGGTGTTGTTGGCAATGATCTCGGTGATAATGCCCATGGCCGGCAGGATCAGCACGTAGACTTCGGGGTGGGCGAGGAACCAGAACAGGTGCTGATAGAGGAGAACACTGCCCCCACCGCTGTAATCCTGGATCTCGCCGCTGACGACCAATCCGCTGGGCATGAAAAAGCTGGTGTCGGCCAGACGGTCCATGAGTTGCAGGATCGCGGCGACTTCCAGCGCCGGAAAGGCCAGCAAGAGCAGAAAGGCGGTGGTCAACTGGGTCCAGACGAAGAAGGGCATGCGCATCAGTGTCATGCCGGGGGCCCGCAGTTGGAAAATCGTCACGATGAAATTGACCGAACCGAGCAACGACGAGGTAATCAGAAAAATCATCCCGAACAGCCATAGCGTCTGTCCCGTGGTGGCGATGACCGCCAGGGGAGGATAGGAGGTCCAGCCGGAGTTCGCCGCCCCCCCGGGGACGAAGAAACTGATCAGCATGGTGACACCACCGAGGAAATAGGCCCAGTAGCTGGCCATGTTCAATCTCGGAAAGGCCATGTCGGGGGCGCCGATCTGCAAGGGCACAAAGTAGTTCCCGAAGGCGCCGACGGCCAGGGGAACGACTCCCAGGAAGATCATGATCGTCCCATGCATGGCGCCGAGCTGGTTGTAAAACTCCGGCAGCATGACCCCCTCGGGCATGCGCAACTCGCCGAACCACGCCCCAAAGAAGGGCAGCGGCTTTTCCGGGTAGGCCAGTTGCCAGCGCATTAACAGCATCAAGCAGAAGCCGAAGAGCAGAAAGAGTAGACCGGTGATGCCGTACTGTATCCCAATCCACTTGTGATCTATCGAGAAGACATACTTGCGCCAGAATGAAGCGCTGTGGGGAGAGTCGAGATGCTTATCCATAGATCTCTACTTATTTCTGGCCGATCTCCTTGCTGGAGTCTTCGGAGCCGTGAGCCAGTCCTTATTTCGGGCCGGGTTCATTACCGGGTCACATTCCCGATCGTTGTCGTTGTCGTGATCGTAATCGAAACAGTGAATTGGGGCAATTAGGGGTATCGATTGCGACAACGACAACCGCTGCG
>JADFHU010000290.1 GCA_022567055.1 Planctomycetota bacterium | reverse complement strand
TGGCTGGATAGAATCATTCCCTCTTGAATCTGGTTTTTGTCTAGGGGTCCACGCCACCCGTCCCAGTTGTCTCCGTTGAAGAGCCGCCGAAAGCCACTTTCCGCTGTCTGTCGTTCTGGTCCACCCTGCCGTAGGATTCGATTCGCCGCTTCGGGACCGATCTCGCGGATGAAGATGTTGCGCCAGCGGATCTCGCCGCCGTGGGTCTGCAGTTGGATCGGTCCCCTCGGATAGATGGGCCGCTTGCGATGATAGTAATTCTCCATGACGGCGTGGTCGACGATACGCTCGCCATTGAGCCAGACGGTGACCCGCGAGCCGACCATGATGATGCGAAAGCGGTTCCACTGACCAAAGGGTTTGTCCATTAGCTTCGTTGGATTCTTGCCGGGCGCGTTCGCACTGTTGTTCCACAATCCCCCGGAACCGAAATTGGCGCCGTTGTGCCACTTGCCGCCGGCTTCCGTGCTGTCCCAGATCTGTACCTGGGGAACGCCCCTGAGATAGATGCCGCTGTCGGCCTTGGCCACCGTCTTGTAGTCCACCAGGAGTTCAAAATCTCCATAGTCCCGGTTTGTCGTGGCGTATAGCCCCTGGCCGTCGTTGACCAGCTCCCCGTTCTCCACGCGCCAGTGTTCGTGCAGATCTCGCCGCGTTTTGATCTGGTGGGCCGCTAGGGCCTCCGGGGTCATATCCCATAGGACCTGAGGGTCTTTGGTGCCATGGCCGTACCAACCATCGAGGTCCTCGCCATTGAACAGGGCAACGAAACCCTCCGGCGGCGTGTTCATTGGTAATGTCGCCTGAGGAGGGGAGATGTGACATGCGCTGCCGTTCACCAGTAGAACCACAAGCAGCGATAGACGTAAGAGACCGGATCTCATCTTTTCTCCTAGCTTAGTCCTTCGACTTCCCAACCCGCGCGATAGGTTCGGCGTAGGAAGGCGTTGGCCTCGGGAACATTCGTGAATTGCCCAGCCTGGGCATCCCAGATCAGGCGCTGTCGTGGAAATCGATTGGCAATCGCGCCCATCAGCACGCTTTCGGATAGCAGCCCTCCGTAGCTGAAAGGCGCCGTGGTCGTGCCCTGGCCCAGTGCGGCCTTGACGAATTGACCGTAGTGGTTATCAATCGTCGGCAGCACGACCTCTTTCTTGAAGTGGCGTATATCCTCGATAAAGCGCGCGCGGGGTAAGGGCTGGGGGCCATTGATGTGGGGCAGCAGGAGATGCCCCTTTTCGCCGATGAACATGGATCCCTGCATGGGCGGTTTCGTCTCTCCGGTGGCCGGATTGACGGGCAGTGGCCATGGGCTGAAGTCCGGCGTTAGACCACTGTCGTACCAGTGGTACAGTATGGTTTCGTCTGTGGTGAATCGCGTGCCGGGAAAGCGGTAGGTGATCCGGTTGCTGGGCGAGTAGGTCTCGCTAAAGGGTGGCGAGCCCTCGCTCAGGATGTCCAGAGGGGACGTCAGCGCCAGCGCGGTGAAGACCGGATCCATGATATGGGCAGCCATGTCTCCCTGCGTACCCGTCCCAAAGTCAAGCCAACGACGCCAATTGCCGGGATGATATATCTTACGGACATAGGGACGCTTGGGAGCGCTGCCCAGCCAAAGGTCCCAGTCCAGTGTCTCCGGTACGGGGTCACTGTGAGCGGGACGCGTCTCCGGAGGTCCCACCCACCCCTTCCCGCACCAGGAGTGCACCTCTCGGATCTTGCCGATGATCCCATACTGGATCATGGCGACGGCCGTACGATAGGCCGTATGGGAATGAATCTGAATCCCCATCTGCGTGACTTGCTGGGGGCGTCGCGCCGCCTCCCGGACCACGGCCCGGCATTCGGCGATATCGTGGCAAAGCGGCTTTTGACAGTAGACATGTTTGCCCAGACGCAAGGCGGTCATGGTGATGGAGGCATGCATGTGGTCTGGTGTAGAGACGTTGACCGAATCGATGCGATCCTTTTCCTTATCGAGCAGGATTCGCCAATCCGAATAGGTGCGAGCGTCGGGATGCAGCTCCGCGGCCTTCGCGAGTCTCTGCGCGTCTACGTCACAGAAAGCCACAAACTCGACGTCGCCATGGGAGGTCAGAGAATTCAGGTCGCTCAAACCCATGCCCCCCGTCCCGATACAGGCATGGCGAAGTTTTCGTCCGGTTTCCTGGCCTCGGCTCGTAGCGCAGAAAACAAGGGGTCCCAGCCCTCCTAAAGCCGATACCCCTTTTAAGAAGGTTCTACGTGTGACTTGTCTCATGGCGTACTCCGTAGCAAAAGTAGCATCATTCACCCCAGGCAAGCTCAGTCGGCATCTACGCCGGGTGTCTCCTCCATTCTAATCCGCCTGGCCGCAAGCATCAATAGCGAGAATTCCTGCGTGTTCTCCCGTTCGTGCCCTTGGGCACTTAAGGCCGTGGCCGACGCGGGAACGGCCAAGAGACCCAATCCTGACGGGTCTGTCTATGCAGGCCAGGGGAATCCGGGCTTTTGATTTGCACTTCTGTACTCGTGAAGGTAAAGTGCATACCCTGATTCTTTACCCCCTAAGTCCCTGACCCTTGGCCACTCAGCTTCGCAGGCTTAGGGAGCGGCAAGAAATAACTTGGACTTCTGAATGCCCAATTGCACCCCATCTTTGGTCGCTTCTCAATCGCGAAATCCGCGACGTAGAACAGCTACGCCTGTGGTTTCGCTCAATCGGGCGCGACCAAATATGGGGCACACTTGGACCCCAAATTGTCCAACTTATTTCTTGCCGATCCCTTAATGACATGAATGACTACGTATTCATCTTCGATATCGGTAAAGTTCTGCTGGATTTCAATTTTGTCCCGCTGCAGGAGAAGATCGCCGAGTGCGCACAGGCGCCACTGTCTCAGGTGCAGTCCGAATGGAGCAATCCCGCCTATGTTGATGTTGAAACCGGCAAGACCGATGATAGAGCGTATTACGATGAGTTTTGTGCCCGCATTGGCTTGACGTGGACATTCGAAGAATGGGTCGACCAGTGGGCGGAACTCTTTACACCCAACCCCTTCGTCCACGGGCTCTATCTAGACTTGCACGAACGAGGGCACGCCGTGGCCATGCTGAGCAACATTGGCCCGCATCAGGTCACGGCCATTGGACGTGGCGTACCGGGTTTCTTTGACGTCGGCACGCATCACTTCTTTTCCTTCGAACTCGGTCTGCACAAACCCGACCCCGCGATCTATCGCACTGTATCCCAAAAACTCGGCAGACAGCCCCAGCACTGTGTTTTCCTGGATGACGCGGAAGCCAATGTCCGAGGTGCGAAGGGCATCGGCATGCACGCCATGCAAGTGACACCGGAGAATCATAGCGATGTAGAGCGCTTTGTAAGATCGTTTACGGTCGACGACCCGCAGGTACTCTAGGGGTGACTGGCCTGCGCCTTGGTCGGGTCCGCCGTGATGCTGTGCTTCGCGTCGCATGCCACACTGATAGCATCTGCGTGTTCAGTTCACAGACCCAATCGCCGCTCCGAGGACAAGGCCAATGAGAAGATGCAGCCAAAATCTGGACCAGTCCCCGTCAAATCTTCCGAACATGATGCCCTACGCGTCTCGTAACCCTTCGCCGATCTTCCCGAGCAGAAATGAACCGCAGAATATCGAACAGGAATGTCCAATGGTGAAGTTACTACGCCTCGTAAGCAATCTTATCAATCCCCTACTCAGTGAACGGTTGCCGAATTCTTTTGACTACTCTGCGACTCGAAATCCCTGATGCCAACGGCTCCAGTCGGATGGAATCCCGTCACTGTTTTCCTGACGGACGCGCAGGTAGTAGGTTCTCCCGGAGGCGAGTTCGTTTCTGTCCGCCAGTGTGCCCACGAAGGTCCCGTGCATCTGATCGATGACCACGGTGTCCCGTGGCGGCAGAATCTGGGATCGGTACACCACCTCCTTGCCGTCGTAGTCGGCCGCCACCTCTACCTGCCAAGCGCCCGCCCTGCCGGGGCAGCGATAGAGCGTCTTGATGACGGTGGGATTGGTTGGGCAGACCACCGGGCCAATTGGCTCGGTGGAGATGACGAAGTTATCATACCAACGGGACTGAGTGACGGGCGACCCTTGGTTCCAATAGGCCTCCAGGAAGACCGCGTTGATGCCGTGCTCGGTGTAGCTGCCACGGAAGTCCAGGTTGCGGCGTTCGCACTCGAGGCGGCCGTCGATCCAGAGTTGGTTGATGCCGTCATGCTCGCCGGGCGTGTTGAGCTTCGCGCGGCACTCTACCAGGACCCAGTAGCCCGATTCTTCGGTGTCATGAATAGGAAACGCAGAAACCGGCATGTTCCCCAACCACTTCATGCGTTCGAAGTCATTGTATTTCCGTGTCACCACGCGGTCCCCCTGAACGCCGCAGACCGGATCCAAAGTCAGCGAGCCCTTGTGACTGCTCCATACGTGGGCAATCATCGCCTGGGACCAGCGGGAACTGGTCAGACTCGTTGCGCGGGACATCTTCGCCGGTGCGCCACGCCAGCCCTGCTGGTGTTTGACGTAGACGCGCCAATAGACCTCATCGAATTGCTCGCCCCGCCGAACGACCTTGTCCCCATAGGTTGGCGAGTCGCCGAAAAACACCTTGCGACTGCCGATGCCCCGTTTGCCCTTCTCGTAGAGGCAGCGCATCGACCTGCCTTTGCCGCCGAAGCCCATTCCGTCGTCGAGAGGGGAATCTCCTTCCGCATAGGGTTTGGGCTGCCCATCGAAATCATCGTACCAAATCGTTGCTGAAGACTGGGCCTGTGGTTGTTCAGGCAGCGGCACGACGCAGTCGATGCGCGGGGGCTCCACTCTCATAGCCGCTGAGACGCAAGCGAGCACACTCACGAGAAACTGGATCAAAGTTAGGAACGGTTTCGTGTTCATCTTATTTCCTCTGGCTCCGACTGCTCACAAGGTCATCTTCGTGATCGCTCGTGTGGCTTCCAGTGCCCACTTGTGAAACTTCGACCTTGGAAGCGGACTCTCCATCCAAGACTGATCGGGCTCGGGATCTTGTATGACCTCCTTGACGGGTTTGAGGCGTGGCATAGGCTTTGAACTGACGCTTCCTTTTCCCGTCACCCATCGAACCTGCCGGGCTTTCTGTATGGCCAGGACAATGAGATTGGTCATCTGACAGTCGCCGAGCACATAGTCCATGACGGCTTGGTGCTGGCCTGCACGCCATTCCTTGGGGGCGTCTGCCCCGTCCATACGCTTCTCTTGGGTGATGCCCATGGCCTCTGCCACCTTCGCCAGCTTGACAGGGAAACCGGCCTGGCTGAAAAACTGGTACATGGGGTCGTAACTCTTCAGAGCGATACGTGCGGCGAGAGCCATGTCCTCGGCCTGATGGCCAAGCCATTTCAGGTCGAAGCCCAAGCCGTTCCAAGCGCAGACCATGAACCCCTTCCGTTGCATCTCGTCGAGATACTCGAGGAGTTCATGCGCCCGGTGCTGCGTCAAGTTCAAGGCCGGACGACGGGCCTCATCCTCCGAATACCACACGCGTTCCTCCCCGCCATGAACGGCCGTTGCCGCCACCGAAATATGAAAGGGCGCATACTTCTCCATGTCCTCGTGTTCTCGTAGCTCAAAGACATCCGAGATCTCTATGTCAAAGCTCAGTAACTTCATGCCCTGTCCTCGTCAAAGTTCTATGTGACGGCCGCAGCCCGATTCCTTGGCGCGCCCGAGGAAGATAGAAGCCCACCGCGATGTCATACTTGCGAAAGGCCCCGACGGCCATGGCTTTCAATCGACCTGCCGCCGACCAATGCAGAAGAGGTGCTGAAAGCCCCGCAGAAAGACCTGGCCATCGCTGATTGCCGGGGAGGCATAGCACTTCTCTCCCAGCTCATACGTCGCAACGCAGTCAAACGCCCTGCCGGGTTTGATCACATTGATTTGGCCCTTGTCGTTAATGAAAAAGACCCGTCCGTCCACCAAGACCGGGGAAGCGTGATGACGCCCAAGCTTCTCCTGCCAAAGCACCTCACCGGTGGCGGCCTCATAGCAGAATGCCGTGCCACCTCTGTTGACGCTGAGCAGGAAATCCCCAGAAACGATTAGCGAGGGGACATAGGGGGCGCCCTTTCTGTTGGACCAGACGACGTGGGACTCCGTGACATTGCCCGTGCCGTCGGGGCGGATCGCCAGCAGGACCTGCTTCGGCCAACTGCTGCTGACGAAAACCAATCCGCTGCGTTCACTGTAGACCGGAGTGCCGACGAATTCATCCGAAGGGCCATCGACCGTCCAGATGGGCTCACCGGTGTCGGGGTTAAAACTGGTCACGCAGCGGTTGCCGCATTGAATCATCTGCATCCGCCCGGCCAACTCACGGATGAACGGGGCGCTATAGCTGATCCCTTTCCGGGTGCGATCGTTGCGCCAGAGGGTCCGGCCATCGGCGCTGCTCAGGGCGATCAGGAAGGAATCGCCTTTGCTGTCGCCGTCGATGATGACCTTGTCCTTGAAAAGCACGGGCGCGTTGCTGAATCCCCACTCACCGACATGGGTCCCCGGCCGCACGCGCCAGAGTTGCCTGCCGGTGGCCAGGTCATGCGCGGCCACGAAGATCTCGTCGCCGACGCGGAAGGTGACATAGACTCTTTTCCCGTCGGTGAACGGCGTGCTCGAGGCATAGCTGTTTTCCTTGTGGAGTTTCTCCAAAGGGCCCTTCACCACCGTCTGCTGCCAGAGGATCTCGCCGCTCATGCGGTCGAGACACAGCAGAATGCGATCCCGGGTAGCAGGATTGCCGGTGACCGTGTACACACGATCGCCCCAAACGATCGGTGAAGCATGCCCCTGACCGGGGAGTTCGGTTTTCCAAAGCGCGCCGGCAGGATCCCATACGCTGGGAACACCCTGCTCGATACAAGTACCGTCGCCGCGCGGACCACGCCAGCCGGGCCAAGGCTCGGCCTGAGTCATGGGTGAAAATGTGGCGAGCCAACCAACCACCAGCACGGCGAAGACAACTTTTCTATGCATAGAATTCATTACTCCTCATCGGGAC
>JADFHU010000289.1 GCA_022567055.1 Planctomycetota bacterium | reverse complement strand
TTTTTTGGCCTGGTTCATTTCCGGGTCACATTCCCGATCGTTGTCGTTGTCGTGATCGTAATCGTAATCGAAACAGTGAATTGGGGCAATTAGGGGTATCGATTACGACAACGACAACCGCTGCGCTGATTACGACCACGAGGAGTGGTACACGGACTGGCACCTATGCGAGAGCGATTTTGAACCACGCCAGATTTATCCTAACTTAACTCCTCTGTGATTCATCCTGGGCCCTTGCTTTGGACCTCACGCGCAGCAGGACATACAGCACGGCCGCCACCACGAACACCAGTGCGATCGACTCATGCAGAGCTAGCAGAGCGTTCAGACCCTCCGTCCCTGTCAGGGGAAACATGCTCAGGAGGATAGTGAGCGTCAATGGCACGGTCAGACCCAGCAAGAGCCAAAAACACAAACCGCCCAGCGTCATCCGTTCCCTCAGGTCATGCTGCTTGGCACAGGTGACACTTAAAAAGGCGACGCTGAGGAGAAACGGCGGGACAGACCCCATATGGGCCATCAGGAGAAAACCGTGCAGACGCTGTCCCAGGAGTCCCGGTCCGAATCCACTGAGGGTCAATATGAGACCGCAGACCAACGCGACGCCGTAGGCCAGCGGCTTCAAAATGAGAAGTAGTCTTAGAGCACCTAACATAATGACTCTGCATTCAAACGGCTTATTTTGTGTCTGGACGGCGTCAGGCTGTATCGACTATCTTCAGATAGCCTGCTTCGCCTTCCTTGCCAGACACAAAAACGCTCGTTTTCGGTGCAACGATTCATTTTGATAGGCACTCTTAGCAGACTGTGTCCCTGATTCATCTATTCTCTCTTCTGCACACTGCCGCCAATGAGACCGTCCAAGACCCGCATCACCAACCAAAACAAGACCAAGCCGATGAGCACACAGGCGGCCAGGGAGACCAGCTTTAACAGGGGTCGCAAACCGAAGGTGGCGGCGAAGCGCCTGGATGCTGCAACGTCCATTCCGCCAAACTCGGTCATGCTCACCCGCTCATTGGGATCGACCAGCGGACCATCGACCGCGATCTCACCGAACAGGAAGGGCGCGTCCTGAGCATGGCAATCCTCACAGCCCCGGATGCCCAGGGCCTGTCTGGCGGGCCGTACATTATGCGCCAGAGGCCACAGGTAGGGTTCACCCGCCACATGGCGTTGGCTCACGACCTGTCCCCCTTCGATCGAAAAGAGCTTGCCTCCGCTGACGTAGCCGGCCTTGCGCCCCTCCTCCAGCGATGCAGCCAAGGCTTCGAGGACGGCCTTGACCTTGTCCGAGTCCATCTCGGGCCAGGAGGGACCGGTGAGTTCGCTCTGATGGGGAATCAAGTCGCCTGCGGCCTCTTTCACCGCATCAGGCGATAAAGGCACGACGTCATCCCCGGCAACGCTCGCCCAATAGGCCGGCCAGATGAGTCTGTGCGGCTGCAACTTGCCGTCGTGACCGGGCGCAAAGACGGGCAGTTGAACATAGGGCAAACGGTCGTCCGCCGGATTGGCGCCATGGGTGCCCAAGGCATGGCTACGTGACGTCTTACCCATCACCGTCTCCGGCCGCGGCCAGGGTCCACTGTGACAGGCCGTACAGCTCAGCTTTTCGAAGTGGATCGGAGGCAAGCCCTTATGCTCCGGCCGAGGTGCGGTGAATTGCCCTGCCCTGGGGCGCTCCATCCCTTCCTCGGGGAGATGACAGCCGACGCAGGAGAAACGCCCCGGTGACACATTGCCTGTCTCTCGCGTCTCCGTTTCATCGCCCCGGCGAATCTTGTGGTCCAATCCGTGGCCGTGACAGGTCACACAGGCAATGCCGGATGCCATATGAACATCCTGAAGGTTGTCCATGGCATCGTGCGAGAGCACTTTGGTGGAATGGCAGAAGTAGCAGCGTTCGTTCGCGACGTCACGGTCCAATTTCAGGAATATCTTGTTGTCTGCGAAAAAGCGGCTCTCGTCGTAGGAGACCTGGGGCCCTGCCCGCGCCGTGTCCCCGAGCTGATAGTTGTCACGCAACCTGCGGGCGGACCTCTTGACATACCCGAACGACGCCGTCGCCGTCGCCGACCAGCGGTAGTTCTGCCTGGCAATCTGTTCCGAGACGACACTCTGATCGTGCATCAGCTCGGCACTGTGACAAGTGAGACAGTTGATCTCCAGACTACCCGAGGGGCCCCACCGGTCGCCGGGGAGAACCACGGTGTTGGCATCGTGGACTCCGGGCCCGCCGCCCGTCATATGGCGCCCGAACAGACGAATGAAGTGCCAATCGGAAATGCCCAAATCGGCCGGCTGGAAGGTCCCGGGCCAGGGCGTGTGCGACAGGGGAATCTGCGTCGCGGTGGCGATGTCTACATAGATCCAGGGCTCTCCCGGCCGCCCCGCCGCGTTGGCGTCGGCCGCCGGGGTGAAGTGCCACCCCTGGCTGATCGTGTCCACGTCGTGACACTGGCCACAGGTCTCGGAGGGTGAGTAGGGCTGATCGAAATTGGAGGTCGGGCTAATCCGGCGCCCTTTTTCTGTGTAGAGATTGATATGATGCACCGCCCCGCTCAGACTGCCGTCCCGGATGTCGCCGACCTGTGCGTCGATCTCCTGACCCTGCGCGGAACAAACCAAGAGACAGCAGAGCAGCGCCAGCATCCCCCGCAGGCAGACCCCATGGGGATGACCTTCCCCGTGATCGCTGGCTTGAGAACCAGCCTGTAATACGGTTTCGTTCACCATAGAAAACAGACGGGCCGATGGCACCGTGACATCAAGGTCTCTCTGACTCGGCAGGTACGCTGGGCTCCGTCTCCACCGACAGGTCTCCCAAGGCAAACTGAATTCCCGCCAGGTAGTGTTCCAAGACGGGCTTGTTCCAGGTGATGTGGGTGTTGTGCCCAAGACAGCTATAGAATAGACGGCCCTGCCCCACACGTTTCACCCAACTTATGCCGGTGTCCGCGTCAGAGGGCTTTACACCCTTGGCACCCTTGGTGGCGGGGTCCGACATGTCCAGACTCAAGAGGACTCGCATCTTGTCGCGCCCGTAGTAGGGCAAGGTCACGCGATAGATCTCATCCTTGATGGTAAATGTTCGGTGGACAAAGGGCCGCGTCAAGGCATGGGTGGGATCATCCACCTTGACTGACCAAGTGCCACCTGCGCCCCAAGGGTGCCCGGAAAAGCGGTTACCCATCAGGTGCATCCCCTCCGGCCATTCGTTAAAATTGTCACAGCCGGCATGGATGCCCACGATACCCTTGCCGCCCCGGATAAAACGCATCAGGGCCGCGCGCTGCTTCTCATTCGGTTTGAGATGGGTGGTGTTGTTAAAGCAGATCGCATCAAAGGCGTTCAACCCGGTATCGGACAGGGCGGACAGATCACCCTGCACGGACACCGTGAAGGCCCCGGTCTTTTTCCCCATGATCTCCAGGGCCTTGTCCCAGTAGGGGATAGATTTGTGAACGAAGCCCTCGGCACGATTGATGACCAGCAGCGTGCGGGGCCGCGCGGGCTGGGCCGGGGCCCAGGTGGGCATCGCCCATTCGATCTTATCGAGTTCTTCGGGAGTAATGGCCCCCGACAACGCCGGCGTGAGCAACATCATCAGACCGCACGCCATGACAACGACCTGCATACACCCATAGAACTTACTCATGGAGGATCCCTTTCAAATGGCGCCGGCTCAGGACTTTTCGAATGCCTCATCGAACGCGACTTGCGACGGTCTGAAGTCGGCCTTCTTGATGTAGGCACAGGCCTCCTCTGCCCCGTGTTCACGATCCATGCGGCTGTCTTCCCACTCGATGGACAGGGGCCCTTGATAGCCGATGTCATTGAGCGCGACAATGATGTCTTCGAATTGCACGTCCCCGTGACCGATCGAACGGAAATCCCAGTAGCGGCGGGGATCGGCAAACTCGGTGTGTCCGCCGAATACGCCGACGGTGCCATCTCCATGACCCCACCAGGCATCTTTCATATGGGCATGGTAGATGCGGTCGTGGAAAGTGCGAATGAATTTGACGTAGTCCACCCCCTGATAGCCGAGGTGGCTGGGATCGTAGTTGAATCCGAAGCACTCATGACCGTCGATGGCGTCCAGGGCACGCTGCGCCGAGGCAATATCGAAGGCGATCTCCGTGGGATGCACCTCCAGACCGAAACGAATGCCTTCCTTCTTGAAGGCATCCATGATGGGTGTCCAGCGGCGGGCAAAATCGTCATAGCCGGCCTGAATCATCTCGGGTGTCGTTGGGGGGAAAGAGTAGAGTAAATGCCAGATGGAACTTCCGGTGAAGCCGTTGACCACCTTGACCCCCAGCTTCTTCGCCGCCTTGGCCGCGTCGATAACCTTCTGGGCTGCCCGCCGGCGCACCCCTTCCGGGTTCCCGTCGCCCCAGACGTCCTCAGGCAGGATGGCCTTGCTCCGTTCGTCGATGAGGTCACACACGCACTGGCCCACCAGGTGGGTGGAGATTGCGTAGACCTCCAGGCCATGCTTCTTCAACAGCGCCCTCTTCTCGACACAGTAGGTATCGTCGGCAAGGGCCTTATCCACCTCAAAATGGTCGCCCCAACAGGCCAACTCCAAGCCATCGTAGCCCCAGGACGCGGCCTTCTCGGCCAGCGCTTCCAACGACAGATCGGCCCATTGGCCGGTGAACAAGGTGACAGGTCTTGCCATGCGTCAACTCCCTTACCTTGACATTCCAAAATCCCTAGCTCTTAAACTTGGTCCACTTCTGTTTGCTCCTGGCGCTGGCCAGCAGCGTTTCCAGGAAGAGCATGCCCCGTAGGCCATCCTCAACGGAAGGGAAATCCAAGGCCAGCGGATCGGGCTTGCGGCCCTCCAGCCTGGCCCGTACGGTATCTGCAAAATTCACGTAGTTGTTCGCAAAGGCCTCGAAGAAGGCTTCGGGATGGCCGGAGGGCAATCGCGTGGCCCGCTCGGCCGCCTTGCTACGCTTGCCGATGTAGGGATTGCCCCGCTTCCAAACCTCCATCGGTTGATCCTGTCGCTTCAGATTGAGATGGTTGGGGTGTTCCTGGTGCCACTCCAAACCGGCCTTCTCGCCATAGACCCAAATCGCCAGATTGTTCTCTTCCCCCGCGGATATTTGACTCACGTGGAGAATCCCCTTGGCGTGTCTGCCAAATTTGACGAGGCAGTTCACATCATCATCCAGCCGGCGGCCCGGGACAAAGGCCGTAAGTTCGGCGTTCAACTCCGTGATCTTCAGACCGGTGATGTACTCCGCCAGGTTTTCGGCATGCGTGCCGATATCGCCCCCGCAACCCGATCCCCCGCTTTGCTTGGGGTCGGTCCGCCAACTGGCCTGCATCTGACCGGTCTTTTCGAGGGCGGTCGAGAGCCACCCTTGCGGGTAGCGCACGACAATTTTACGGATTCTCCCGAGATCACCCCGTTTGACCACGTCCCGGGCCAGCTTCACCATGGGGTAGCCGGTATAGTTGTGCATCAAACCAAAAATCCGCTTGGTCTTTTTGACCAGGCGGACGAGTTCCCGGGCCTCTTTCACGTTGAGTGTCATGGGCTTTTCACACATCACATGGAAGCCAGCCTCGAGCAGGTCTCTGGCAATGGGAAAGTGCCAGTTGTTGGGTGTACAGACCGACACGAAGTCCATACGGTCGCCCTCGGGTAGCGCCGATTCCTTCTCGATCAACTCCTGATAGGTGCTATACACACGACTCGAATCGAGATAGAGCGCCTTCCCCATCTTCTTGGACAGCGCAGGGTTGATGTCGAAAGCGCCCCCCACCAGCGTTATCTGGCCGTCCATGCGCGCGGCCCTGCGGTGCACCTCACCAATAAATGCGCCGGGCCCGCCACCGACCATTCCCATCCTCAACATTCGATTCAACTTCATACTCGTTCCTTAATTTTCAGAAGCTGCCTGCCCGCCGTCCAGATTACCGCATTAGCGCCTCATTGGCACCCAACATAGCTCGCGGCTAATGGTTCAGCGTGCACTCCTAATTCCTTATTGATCAAAGTACACACGACCACCGGGTCACTGGAGGCTTACAACGATTTGGAAAGACTATACGGCGTGTTTGCCCGTAAATCTACTAAATTTCGGCTGTCGTCGTACGGCCTGTCTGGAGACTCGATCTGGCTTCCCCTCGGGGCTGCCCTCGGTCATGAGCTCGGGCCGAATGGAGCCCCGGGGTCCAAAGACGAGCGGCCTGTTTTTCATCTGAACGACGGCCGGACCGAAGGGCAATCGCGTATAGATTCATAATGAGGGTAACACGCTTTTGTTGTTCGCTCCCACGGACATGCGAAGAGAAGTAATCAGTGAACAGTGGTAAAGTGATCAGTCCTTCAGGCCAAACCGATTACTGATGACTGAATACTTTGACGGTGCGAATCTGCCACAAACGTCGTTTTTCCCGCGGTGCACGCGAACCGGACACTTGACATGCGATAGCCCTGGGCCGGACCGAAGAAGCACTTGACTCGTCCGCTTACGGACGACATGATCTGGTCTACGTATCCCCTAACGGAACCGGCAGGGATCCCTTTGCTTCAAGGAGGCGCAGGCGCGCAGTTTCGGTCAACTTCCTCGACCCCATGACAGAGAGTCTCTCCATCGTCATTCCGGTGCACAACGAGGCCGCCAAGGTGGGCGCCGACATTGAGGCCGCCGCCGAGTTTCTCCAGAGCCGCAGCGCCCCGGGACAGATTATCATCGTGGATGATGCCAGCACCGATCAGACCGCCGACCAGGCACACCAGACTCGAGTCCCCGATCAGATTCCTATGGAGGTCATCAGCCTAGCGGAAAATAGAGGCAAAGGCTGCGCCATACGAACCGGCGTGGCCCGCTCTACGGGCGCTTTTGTCCTCTTCGCAGACAGCGGCTGCTGCATCCCCTTCGACAATGCCGAACAGGGCATTCAACAGATCGCGACGGCCCAGTGCCAGATCGCCGTCGGCTCGCGTCGTCACCCACAGACCCTCATCAAACAAGACCGAGGGTTTTACAGAAAGCTCTGCTCCCGGCTTTTT
>JADFHU010000004.1 GCA_022567055.1 Planctomycetota bacterium | reverse complement strand
ACCTGGGATCATATGAGATCGCGTTGTCGCCGACCCGGACGATCAGGCTGCATGGCAAGATCGACCGGGTCGATACCTGTACCATTGGGGGTCAAAGTACTGCCATCGTGTTCGACTACAAGCGGAAGGAAAAGGCGGTTAACTGGTCCAAGCTCTACCATGGCCTCGACCTGCAACTGGTGATCTACCTGAACGCGTTGGCGCAGTCCGGGATGGCGGGTCGAACGGCGGGGGCATTTTTCCTGCCGGTGGAGGCGTCCGCCCCGGTCGGCAGGTTGAGTGACATGGCAAGGGAACGCGACGCATTTGGCCGCAAGGCTAGAGGAATCTTCGTCGGTGATATCGCGTCCCACTTGGATGCGGCCGCCCAAAAGGACAGTCGCTACTACAACTTCTACGTGAAGGCCGATAGCGACCCCTATGGCAGCTATTTGCAACGCGGCGTCTTACAGCCGCTTGACTTTGCCCTGGTGCGAGAGTTCGTGGACGGCAAGATAAAGGATCTGGCCACCCGACTGATGGCGGGGCAGATCGACATCCGGCCGGTGCGACATGGCAATCAAACACCCTGCAGCCACTGCGATTACCGAACGGTGTGCCGATTCGACTGGCAACGTCACGAGCCGATTTTTCTAAGCACGAAGACGAAGGCCGAGGTGTTGGAAGCGCTGGCGGGGACTGCGACGCATGAGTGAACCCGTCAGCGAAACAGTCCAGTGGACCGAGGGTCAGAAGCGGGCCATCGCCTGGCGCGGCTCGGACGTGCTGGTCGCGGCCTCCGCGGGCACGGGCAAGACGGCCGTCCTGTCCAGTCGCTGTCTGTCGCTTTTGAGCGAGTCGCAGGGGCAGACGGGTATCTTAAACATGCTCATCCTCACCTTCACCGAAGCGGCGGCGGCGGAGATGTCCCTGCGGATTCGCCGGCAGTTGACGGTCCAGGCACAGAAGGACCCGCGCTATCGGCACCTGCAGCGGGAGGTGTTGCTCCTGCCGTCGGCCGACATCAGCACGATTCATGCGTTCTGCAAGCGTCTGATCACGGACCACTTTCACCTGTTGGGCTTGGATCCGAGCTTTCGCCTGATCGACAGCGACGAGCAGTGTCTCTTGAAATCAGAGGCGCTGGAGGAGACCCTCGAATGGGCCTGGCGGGAGCCGTCGCTGGCGGAGGCATTGCCCGAACTGTTCTATCAGCGAAACTTGCAGGGGCCCACGGGCTTCGCCTCGGGCATCATCGGCATTCACGATTTTCTGGAAGGGCAGGTGAGCCCTCAGCGCTGGTGTGAGCGGGCCCTGGCCCTGGCACGTGCCGCCGACCTGCCGGACAGTGACTACGCGAATGCGCAGTGGCGGAGCGTGCAAGACCGGCTGGCCGGCGCCGGCGCCAAGCTCGAGCGAGCGCAGATCCTCTTTCGTTTGCATGGAGGCACGGGAACGCTGTCTGCGGAGTCGCTGCTGGTATGGGTGGAGGAGATGCAGGGGCGGCTGAAGCGGCGGGCCTTCGATGGCTGTGTCGAGGCCCTGCTGTCCTTCAAGAAGCCACGGGTGACGAAACCCAAGGGCTGTGACGAGGAGTGGGCCAGGCAGATTCAGGCCTTGATCAAGCGTGCGGTCGACGAGATCAGCGGCCTGCGCGACTGGGCGGTCCTCTGTCCTGACTACCGAGATCGGATGGCCGAGCCTGTCCTGCGACAAACGGAGACGCTGCTCGGCCTGGCGCGACAGTTCTCTCGCCACTACCGCCGACTCAAGCAACGGTCGAATTGCCTGGACTTCGCGGATCTGGAACACCTCGCCCTGAAACTGCTGGTCGAGCCGGATCCGCCAGATCAGACAGATCCGCCCGACGGGAATGGGCGCAAGGGCACCGACATCGCGCTGGCGCTGCGCAGACAGTATCACCACATCTTCGTGGACGAGTACCAAGACATCAACGCCGTGCAAGAGACACTCATCGGCGCCTTGGCACGAGGTGACAATCTGTTTGCCGTGGGCGATGTCAAACAGAGCATCTACGCCTTCCGTGGGGCGCAGCCCCAGCTATTCTTGGCCCGCCTGGCCCAGGCCGAGCCGAGTCCCGAGCGGGGGCAGGGCCAAGCCCTGCGCGTGGATCTGAACACGAACTTTCGTTCGACGCCCGGCATTCTTGCATGTGTCAATCACCTCTTCGCCCGGCTGATGAGCGTCGAATCGGCGGGCATGGCCTATGACGCGGGGGCACGCTTCACGGTCCCCCCGGCTGCCGCTGCGGAGGGCACTGATGCTACCTGCGGGCCGGCGTTGGAGTTTCACCTCTTGGAGGACCTGCCTGCCGGACCGGCGGAGGGGCCGGCAGAGGCCTCTAGCGAGGCGGCCTGGAGCGTCTCCTCGCGCCAGCGCCAGGCCGCTCTGGTGGCCCGCCGCATCAGGCAAATGATGGGCCTCGAAGAGGGCGAATCCGCCTACCAAGTCTTGGACAAGGCTCGGGGCTGCCGACGGGACCTGAGGTTTGGCGATATCGCCATCTTGATGCGTTCCCCGGCGAAACGGGTGGACGATTATCTGAAGTTTCTGCGGCTGGCAGGCGTCCCGGTGAGCTGTCCCGGGGCCTCCGGTTACTTCGAGGCCACGGAGATCGGAGAGATGCTCAGCCTGCTGAAGGTCTTGGACAATCCACAGCGTGACATCGAGTTTGTCTCGGTCCTGCGGGGATCGCTGGGCGCTGTCACTGACACCGAATTGGCGGAGATCGTGCTGTTGGGCCGGACGCGGCAGAAGCGTCTGGCCTTCTCGGAGCAGGTGGAATGGTACTGTGAGAAGGGACCCGATCGGCGGCTGGCGACCAAACTGCGGAACCTAGTGCAGCAACTCGATCGGTGGCGACAGGCCGCCCGCGAGGGAGCGTTGGCGGATCTGATCTGGGATGTCCTCAGCGACGGCGGGCTGCTGGCCTTGGTGCAGGCGCTGCCCGGGGCCGAACTGCGGCGGGCCAATCTGTTGAAGTTTCATGATCGGGCCATCCAGTTTTCGGGATTCGCCAGTAGCCGGGGGGCACCCTCCTTGCGACGCTTCGTGGAATTCATTGAGCAGCTGCAAGCCGCCGGGGCGGACTGGTCTTCGGCGGAACCTCCCGCGCTGGAGAGAGACGCCGTGCAGATCACCAGTGTGCACAGGAGCAAGGGGCTAGAGTTTCCGGTGGTCATTCTTGCGGAGCTGAACAGCCCCTTCAGCAGCAAAGACTCTACGGATGACTTGCTCTTGAGTGCCGATCAGGGGCTCGGTCTGCAGGTGGTGGAGAAACAAACGGGCCTGCGTCTGCCGTCGCTGGCCCACCAGGTCATCGCCCAGGAACGGCGGGCCGTGGCCCTGGCCGAGGAGATGCGGGTGCTCTATGTCGCGCTGACCCGGGCCCGGGACCGCCTCATCTTGACGGGCTCGTGCAAGGCTCAAGAGGTGCGGGACCTCTTGGGCACGCTGGATGTCACCGCCGCCTGCGTCGATCTCGACCTGCTACGGTCCAGCCGCTGCCTTATGCAGTGGTTGATTGCGGGGTTTGCCGATCAAAGGGCCTTGTGGGAGGCCGTCGGGTTGGAGGCGACGGATCAAAGTCTGACGGGTGAGCTAATCGATGCACATTACTATGACCCGGCGAAACTCTCGCTGCTTGCTCGCTGGATGCGCACCGTGGAAGCCGGGCAGGATCCACCCTGTGCGGAGGCCGGGGAGGTGAAGGCTGATGCCCTCCTTGAGTCGCTGAAAAAAAGCCTGCACTGGGAGTACCCCCATGCTGCCAGCACAAGGATGGCCGCCAAACGCACGGTGAGCCAGTTGCTTCATGCTGCTGAGGGCGGGGAGAAGACCGAGCCCTACCGGCCAACCGAGTTCAGTTTTGCCGAGGATCACGATGGCAAGCTAAGGCAACAGGCGATTGGGACCGGGACGCATTGGGTCCTCTCTCGGATTTCTCTGGAGGCTCCAGTGACTCGGGCCGGTGTGGACCGCCTGATTGAAGGGGATGTTGAATCGGGCGCCCTGGCCGCGGAGACGGCAGGGTTGATTGAAGTCGAGCCGATTTTGAATTTTTTT
Organism: Planctomycetota bacterium; assembly: GCA_022567055.1. Lineage (GTDB taxonomy): Bacteria > Planctomycetota > Phycisphaerae > Sedimentisphaerales > Anaerobacaceae > JAIPFM01. Next base: position 20,317 of record JADFHU010000004.1, on the reverse strand, counting down.
GCCGGCCCCCTGGGCGAGCTGGCGCTCGATTCGGGAAACCGGGTGCTCCGCGAGTGGCCTTTCACGGTCCGTATCGCTGTGGGTGACGGTGATCCACATGCGACTCAAACCACGGACAATGACAGCCAGATCGTGCAGGGCATCGCGGACATGGTTGTCCTGACCGATCAAGGTGCTCAGGTCATAGATTTTAAGACGGACAGGGTGACCGTCGAGCAGATTCAAGAGCGGGCATCCTTCTACCGAGACCAACTGGTACTCTATGGCAGGGCGGTTGAGAAATGCCTCGAATGTCCTGTGCGGGGTCTATGGCTTTATTTCCTGGCTGTGGGACGCGCCGTGGAAATCGTACCGTGAATGGTGGGGTGGACGCCCGAACGAAAAAAGGGGCTGGTTCAATTCCGGGTTACATTCCCGATCGTTGTCGTTGTCGTAATCGTAATCGAAACTTGGGATTGGGGCGATCTGGGGTATCGATTACGACAACGACAACCGCTGCGCTGACAACGACAACGAAGATAGCTGGGCAGGCTGATACCTATTCGGGAGTGATTTTGAACCAGCCCGAAAAAAGCCTTCCCAGTGGAATTTGGAAGGCTTTGGTCGCTGTTTTTTCTGAGGAAGACTGTGCTTAGAAAGCCCCTCCACCCGGTTCATCCCACTTGTCCCAACTCCGAGGGGGCTTGGGTCCAGTCGGTCCATCTGCCTGGTCCCGGGGATGGGCCGCGTCATAGACCTCTTTGATCTTGGCGGTCGTCAGGTGGGTGTAGACCTGGGTCGTGGAAAGCGACTGATGGCCCAGGAGTTCTTGAACACTGCGCAGGTCGGCGCCATTGTTCAGCATATGGGTGGCAAAGCTGTGGCGGAGGGTATGGGGACTGATAGCAGGGTCCAGGCCGGCGATGCGGAGGTATTTATCCATCTTGCGACGCACGCTTCGGGTGCTGAGTCTGCGGCCATGCTTGTTGACAAACAGAACCTTGCCATCGAAGTTGGTGTTGCTCTGCGCCCGCTTGTTCCTGAACTCCATATAGTGTTGAATGGATTGCAGGGCGGAGGAACTGATGGGTGAAATCCTCTCTTTCTTGCCCTTGCCCCGCACGTGGACCACCTCGCCGAGAAAGTCGACGTCATCCATGTTCAGCGCGACCAACTCGCTGACGCGAATCCCGGTGCTGTAGAGTGTTTCCATAATGGCTCTGTCACGGGCGCCCAGCCAACTGTCCAGTGGCGGGGTCTCCAAGAGTTTCTTGACCTCTGCGTACTCTAGAAACTTAGGAAGCTTTTTGTCTTGCTTGGGGGTCTTGACTGCAGTGAGGGGATTCGACTTGATGTGACCTGTCTTGACCAGATACTTGTAGAAGCTTCTGAGCGTCGCGAGCTTGCGGGCGATGGTTGCCTTTGAATACCCTTTTTCATTGAGCAGCACCAGATAGGAACGGGCGACATCGACATCGGCGTGCACCAATAGGTGGTTGACATCGACCTCCTGTTGGACCTGGACGGCGGTCGCGGTAACCGGACTGCCATGGACCCCACTGACGGAGACGGGCTCAGCGGCCTGCTCGTTCTTCGGACTGGTCAAGAAATGGACATACTGGCCAAGGTCTGCGCCGTAGCATTTGGCGGTATGTTCGGAAAAGCGTCTTTCGAACCTAAGGTAATTCAGAAAATGCTGAACAATTGGGCTGCCGTGATCCATAGTGAACCTACCTTACACGAAAAATTCAGGCTTTCCCTAGCACTGTAACTAGAGCCACGATTCCATCTCATGGGCTATTGGACGATTTTCCCCATCTTTAAGTTAGGGGCGCATTCTTGTTTTCACTGATGATCTCTTCAGCCTGGCCAATGAGAGACTGGGTGAGCTTGAAACTCAGGACCGCGGCATCAAACCAATCGAAGCTGGTGCTCCTGTTGCGAGCTTGGTCAATCAACGCATCCAGGAGGTGATCCTCGCCGCCCTGTTCGTAACGAAAAACAAACTTCTCGTCACCCTTGTTCAGAATAAGTTGTTGCTGCGTTCTTTCCATAGTCAACCGTAGCATAGCCTAAAATAACAACGACCGGATCGACGCGTCCATGCAATGTGCGTGTCGCTGTTCTCTACAAGAGGTCCGTTATGGGGCTCTAGATCCCCACCTTGCATACTCTGTCTTGCGCTACACCGCTATTATCGGCCAGAGCCGCTATTGTCTTTACAATTTGGTTTGCAAAAATGTGAGATTGGGCAAAATTAGAGGCGGATGATATTTTGGTGTGACAGTGTGTGGTTAGGTGGGATAGGAAGGTATCCGGAGGGGTTGTTCAGTGGAGAGAGGTACTCTCGGAGCTGGTTGTGTCTGTACTGTTGCTTTTCGATATTGGGAGGGACGTTTCCGGCCGTCCGACAGGGGGCTCTCTGTTCCTGATCGTTGTCGTAATCGACACCTCGGTCAGGGCAATTCCCCTTTTTCGATTACGACAACGACAACGATTTGCGGGGTGACGCTGGAACCGAACCCGTCCGATAAGGAGTTTACGCCTCTCGCACAATGGACATGATGCGACGACACTGGTCCAGTAAGGTGTCTATGCCCTGCAGCCCAAGGACACAGGCGGCGTCGGACTTCGCCTCCTTCGGCCGAGGGTGAATCTCCAGGAAGAGGCCATTGGCGCCGGCGGCCGTCGCGGCCCGCGCCAGCAGGGGCGCCATCTCCGGTCGGCCGGCACTGGCGTGTCCTAAGCCGCCGGGCTGCTGCGTGCTGTGGGTCGCATCGAAGACGACAGGACAGCCCAGTCGCTTCATGGTCTCGATGCCGGTGAGATCGTTGACCAGCCGGTGGTATCCGAAGAAGGTTCCGCGGTCGGTGAGGAGGATCTGATCGTTGCCGTAGGCCCGCAGCTTGTCCACCACGTTGGCCATTTCCTCCGGCGAGAGAAACTGGCCCTTCTTCACGCTGATGGGTTTGCCCGTCCGGGCACAGGCCTCGAGCAGATCGGTTTGCCGACACAGAAAGGCTGGGACCTGCAGGCAGTCTACCACGTCTCCTACGGGTTCTGCTTGGTGCGATTCATGCAGGTCCGTCATGATCGGCAACCCGGTTTGGTCGCGGACGGCGGCGAGGATCTTGAGGCCCTCCGTCAGGCCGGGTCCACGAAAACTGGATGCGCTGCTGCGGTTGGCCTTGTCAAAGCTGGCCTTGAAGACGACCGGAACCTGTGTCGTTTCCCGTAGGGTCAGGAGGTACTGGGCTATTTCCAGACATAGGTCCAAGTCCTCAATGACACAGGGGCCAGCGAAGAGGAAGAGGGGACCTTCCAGACTGATAGAGATGTCACCAATACTGAAAGGGGTTGGGCTCATGTACTCATCCTAAAGAGAATCAGGGCACGGTGCAAAACCATATCCCGGTAGGATCCAGTCGACCTACCTCGTGATCGTTGTCGTAATCGACACCCCGGTCAGGGCAATTCCCTGTTTCGATTATGACAACGATTACGACAACGACAACGAGCTAAACCATTTAAAAAAAGTCCCATGCCAGGTCCGGGGCTCAACCGATGGCTCTGACAATGCGCGTACGGATCCCCGCGGGTTTTACGCCCTCCGGCACCATCACTCGAATAGCCTGTGGCTTTATGGTGATTTCGGCGGGGAGTGGAGGGCCGGGATCTCCATCGATCTCGGTCTTCATCTTCGAGTAGGGAGACGAGACACGGACATGCTTGCCCTGGGCATAGATGACGTCCTTGCCGCCCGCGTGTCGTTTCATGACCGTCAAGAGGGCGTGCTTGACGAAACGCATGCGACTGGCGCACTTATAGATGCAGACATCCAGCAGGCCATCTCCAAATTCTGCCCGCCGCAGGATGTGGAGCCCCATGGCATAGCGGGAGATATTGCCCACGAAAACGAGGCCTTGACCGTTGAAGATCGTTTTCCCATCTAATTCCACGGAAATTGGCTTGAACTTGTAGCTCCAAAAGGTGGACCAGAGGGGATCGGCATAGTCGAAGTAGTCGACATGTCCCTGCCGGTGTTGTGTCACGCGGTGCACGACTTCGCCGTCGAAGCCGATGCCGGTGATGCAGGTGAAGCACTTGCCGTTGAAGGTGCACAGATCCAGGGGCTTGGTGTGGCCGCCTTCAAAGGTTTTGATCAGGGTCGTGAGTTTCTCATCGAACCCCAGCTCACTGGCCAGCAGGTTCTCATTTCCGCAGGGGATGAGCAGGAGGGGTTTGTCACAGCCTTCCATGCCATGCGTGATCTCCCGCACCGTCCCGTCCCCCCCGGCGACAGTGATCAATTGGCAGTTGTCATCCGCGGCCGCGGCCGCGGCCAGGTCGCAGGCATTCGCCAGGGAGGTCGTGGGCTGGAGTCGCACGTCGTATCCCTCGGTCTGGAGGTAGGTGTGAAAACTGCGACAGAGCCGCTTGCCGCTGCTCGCCCCGGACTTGGGGTTGGCGATAAACGCGATGTATCCCTTATCAGTTTCCATCCGCTGTCTGTCTCTGCCGGGCCAGCATGGCGGCGTAGCTTTCCTGAACGTGAGGGCTGTCCTTCAATCCGATGGACTCCTGGACTGCTCGAATGGTGTGATCGTCCGGCCCCTCGATCTCGACGAAGGTCCCCAGACCGGCCAGCCGGTCGAGGGCCACGTGACAGTTCCCATAGCGCCAAAGGTCCCGTTCCTTTTCCACGATGAGGATCCGCCGATAACCCAAGGCCGAGAGGAAGTGCTCGGCCTGATCGGCATCACCGACTTCCAGTTCCACTTCCTGTCTCTTCTTGATGTCGGCGGCCTGCTTCGGGCCTTTGTAGGTCAGGTAGAGCTGTTCCGTGGACCCCGTTTTCTGACGCCGTAATCGGAGGCAGCGATCGGTCTCGGTGAAGCTGCGCTGAGCCGTGTCGAAGTAGATGTCCTTCTGAAACTGAACGGAGACAGACTCTGCCGCAAGCCTTTTCAGTGCCCTCCGTACGGGCTCGTGGCTCGGCACCGACAGCTTCGTTTCGATCTCTGTGTAGGCCTCCATGTCCGTGTGCCGTTAGACTAAGATATTGACCAGGCGAGACTTCACGACGATCACCTTCTTGGGCGCTTGGCCTGCCAGGGCCGAGACGACTTTCTCACTGGCCAGTGCCGTCGCGCGGATGAGGTCCTCATCGGCATCGGCGGCCACGACGATGCGATCCTTGATCTTACCCCGCACCTGAACGGCCAATTCAACCTCTTTTTCTCGGGCGAGCTGATCGTCAAATTGGGGCCAAGGTTCATAGGCCAGGCTCTGAGAGTGGCCGAGCAGGGCCCACAACTCTTCGGCAATATGGGGGGCGTAAGGCGCCAGGATTAGCACCACGGATTCCAGGACTGCGTGTGGGCGAGTTTTTAGTTTGCCCAAGTGGTTGACCAGGATCATCATGGCACTGATGGCCGTGTTAAAGGCAAAGTTCTCCGTGTCACGAGTGACCTTTTGTATGGTTTGATGGAGGCGGCGAAGGGTCGTTTCGTCCGCCTGGATCTCCTGGACGGTATCGAGCAGGCCGCCCCGGTCTTCATCGACGATGAGTCGCCAAGCCTTCTGCAGAAAACGATGCACACCCTCAACGCCCTGCATGTTCCAAGGTTTGGTGGCCTCCAGAGGTCCCATGAACATCTCATAGAGACGCAGGGAGTCCGCCCCGTAGCTTTTTATGACGTCATCAGGATTGACGACATTGCCACGGGCCTTGCTCATCTTCTGGCCGTCCTCGCCCAGAATCATGCCCTGATTGATCAGTTTCTTGAAAGGCTCTTTACTGGAGACGAGGCCCAGGTCATAGCTGAATTTGTGCCAAAAACGTGCGTACAGCAGGTGCAAGACCGCGTGTTCCGCACCGCCAATGTACAGGTCCACCGGCAACCAGTACTGTTCCTTCTCTGTATCCCAGGCCTGCTCTCCGTTCTTTGGATCGATGTAGCGTAGATAGTACCAGCAACTGCCGGCCCACTGAGGCATGGTGTTTGTTTCCCGGGTCGCTTGGCTGCCGTCGGGCATCGTGACATGCACCCAGTCATGGGCATTGGATAGGGGCGCTTCGCCGCTACCGGAGGGTTTGTAGTCGTCCACGTGAGGAAGTTGTAAAGGTAACTGGTCCTCGGGGAGTGCGACGATGCGGCCGCCTTCTGTGTGCAGAATGGGGAAGGGCTCGCCCCAATAGCGTTGACGGCTAAAGAGCCAGTCGCGCAGCTTGGTGTTGACGGCCTCATGGCCCAGGCCTTGGTCCGTGAGCCACTGGGTCATCCTCTTCTTGAACTCAGCCGTTGTTAGGCCATCAAACTCACCGCTGTTGATGGCGGTTCCTGCGCCGGTGAAACACTGCTTCCCCTGCCGTACCATCGCCTGGTCCTCCGGCTGAGGAGGATCCACCACCGGGATGATGGGCAGGTCAAACGCAGTGGCAAACTCGAAGTCACGCTCGTCGTGGGCGGGCACCGACATGATGGCCCCGGTGCCGTAGCTGATCAACACATAGTCGCCGATCCAGATGGGGATCTTCTCCTTGTTGACCGGATTGATGGCGTACGCGCCGGTAAACACCCCGGTTTTTTCCTTGGCCAGGTCGGTCCGATCCAGATCGCTTTTGCGGGCCGCCTGTTCGCGATAGGCGGTGACTTCGGCCTGTTTTTCGGGCGTCGTTATCTCCCCTATCAGGGCATGCTCCGGGGCCATGACCATGTACGTGGCGCCGAAGAGCGTATCCGGACGGGTGGTATAGACACGGATAGAATCCTCTCTGCCCTCAATCTTGAACTCTACTTCGGCGCCGGTGCTCCGGCCGATCCAATCGGCTTGCAGCTTCTTGATCGAGGGGGACCAGTCCACCTCCGCCAGATCTTCCAGCAGCCGGTCCGCGTACTTGGTGATGCGCAGCATCCACTGCCGCATGGGCCTGCGGATGACCGGGTGATTGCCCCGCTCGCTGACACCGCCGATGACTTCCTCGTTGGCCAGTACCGTGCCCAAGGCCGGACACCAGTTGACGGCCACCTCGGCTTCGTAGGCCAGGCGGTGCTCATCGATGAAGGCCAGGCGGGCCTGCTCGGAGAGCCCCGCTGGAATGGGGAGTTCGCCGATAGGCTTGGCCTTCTTTTCAGTTTCGTCGAAGTAGTGGTGAAAGAACTGCAGGAAGATCCACTGGGTCCACTGGTAGTAGCCAGGGTCGGTTGTGCTGAGCTCGCGATCCCAGTCGTAGCTGAACCCCAGGGACTTGATCTGTCGCCGCATATTGTCTATGTTGGCCTGGGTGGTGACGCGCGGGTCTGTTCCCGTCTCGATGGCATACTGTTCGGCAGGCAGACCGAAGGCGTCCCAGCCCATCGGGTGCAAGACATTGAAACCCTTCATCCGTCGATATCGTGCCACGATGTCGCTGGCGGTATAGCCTTCGGGATGGCCCACGTGGAGACCTTGGCCGCTGGGATAGGGAAACATGTCCAGCACGTAGTACTTGGGTTTGGAGGCGTCACCGTCTACAGCCGCGAATGTCCTGTTGTCTTGCCAGAATTTCTGCCAGCGCTTCTCAATGCGGTTGAAGTCGTAGCGGCCCTGTCTAGAAGGGGTGGGCTCCATGGGTTCTGTACTTTGAGCACCTAACAAAATGACTCTGCATTCAAACGGCTTATTCTGCGTCTGGACGGCGTCAGGCTCCATCGACCGTCCTCAGACGGCCTGCTTCGCCTTCCTTGCCAGTCGCAGAAACGCTCGTTTTCGGTGCTACGTATCATTTTGATAGGCACTCTAGAGACGGGCGATCCGATCAAGAGCTTCGGCCACATGTTCCGACGGCGCAAAGGCCGTGAGCCGGAAATAGCCCTCCCCCGAAGGTCCAAAGCCGACGCCCGGCGTGCCCACCACGTGGGCCTGCTGCAAGAGCCGGTCGAAGAATCCCCAAGAGTCGATCCCCGCAGGTGTCTTGAGCCAGAGGTAAGGGGCATTGACCCCGCCAAAGACCGTGTAGCCCAACTTGGCCAAGGCTTCACGAATCACCTTGGCATTACCCAGATAGTAGTCAATGGTCGCCTGGGTCTGCCGGCTTCCCTGCGGGCTGAAGACGGCGGCCGCTCCGGCCTGAGTGACATAGGAGACGCCGTTGAATTTCGTGCATTGACGCCGATGCCACAGCGTTCGCACATCTACCGGCTCGCCCTGCCTCGTATGGGCCTTCAGTTCCCGAGGCACAACGCTGTAACCACAACGTACGCCGGTAAAGCCTGCCCTCTTTGAAAAACTACGAAATTCAATGGCGACCTCCTTGGCGCCGTCCACCTCATAAATGGTATGAGGAATGTCAGACTCCGTGATGAACGCCTCGTAGGCGGCATCGTACAAGATGATCGCCTTGCGGTCCCGGGCATAGGCCACCCAGTCGCTTAGATCGGCCCGAGTCGCGACGGCCCCGGTGGGGTTGTTGGGGAAACAGAGATAGATTAAATCGACGGGCGTTTCGGGGGGCGCCGGCACAAAGCGATTCTCGGCCGTGGCAGGCATATAACAGATCCCCTCATAGAATCCAATGGCATCGGCCGAGCCGGTCCGCCCTGCCATCACGTTGGTGTCGACATAGACGGGATACACAGGATCTGCCACGGCAATCCGGTTGTCCAGCCCGAAGATCTCCTGCATGTTGCCCGTATCGCACTTGGCTCCATCGCTGACGAAGACCTCATCCAGATCCAGATCGACGCCCCGAGAGGAGAAGTCACCTTCCACAATGGCGCTGCGCAGGAACTCATAGCCAACGCCACCGTCGTCGTACCCTCTAAAACTCTCCCCGACACCCATTTCATCCACGGCCCGATGCATGGCATCAACAACCGCCGGGGCCAGTGGCTGAGTCACATCGCCTATCCCCATCTTGATAAGCTCGACGCCCGGGTTGCGGTCTCGAAAGGCGCTGACCCGTCGTCCAATCTCAGGGAACAGATACCCGGACTTTAGCTTCAAAAAGTGCTCATTGACGGTCACCATATCGGTTTGCCATTCACCAAAGGGATCGGGTTCCACGGGCAACAAAGCGGGCATTCTATGGGCGACGGGGACCTGCGTCAACCGACAGAGCGTTGGCCTGCAACCGCAAGCACGAGGACATAGACACGTTTTGCGCCCGCCTGTCTAAGGATTCGAGCACATTCACTCAAGGTGGCCCCCGTGGTCTTGATGTCATCGACAACGCAAACGCACCTTCCCTGGATGCTGGCCGGACGCCCAACAGCGAAGGCACCCTCTACGTTGCGGCGCCTGGCGCCGACACTCCCGGCCACCGGCTGTGGTAGGGTTCGTCGTTTTCTCTTGAGTGCTATGGAGACGGGGATCCCTCGAAATCGTAGGGCTCGCGCGAGAAGTTGTGCTTGGTTGTAGCCCCGACCCATGCGGCGGGTCCAGTGCAGCGGCACAGGCACAAAGACCTCAATCTCGCCGGCGAGGGGATGCCCCTGCAGCATATGACCGGCCATCGGTCCGAGGACGGCATCCATCTCGGTGCGACCGTTCTTGAAGGCCAGAATCATGTCCCGAAAACCCAAATCGTAGACGCCGCAGCGCAAAAGTTGGTCGAAATGGAATCGCTCATTGACGCACTGGGGACAGCGGCGGTCGAACACGGCGTATTCACTCACGTCCAGTCCACAGGTCGGGCAGTACTGTCCCGCCGTACAGGCCAAGATGTCACCCCAGCACGATTGGCATAGCGTTCCCTGGTTGACGGGTGTCGGCGTCTTGCAGTTCAAGCAGAGCCGCGGCCAGAGCAGGTGCCCGGTCCCCTCGCCCAACACTCGGGCGAGCCGTTGACCGCCGTCCACCATTTTCCCGTAAGGACCCTTCATGCCTGAGGATGGTAGAACTCAAAGGCTTGAGGGTCAAGTCGCTGGAGGACTGAGGACCGACTACTGATCACTGATTACCGGCCAAGTGCACCTGCTCAAGAATCAACCAATTCGACTCGATTCTTACCAGCTTGCTTGGCGACATAGAGCGCTCGGTCGGACTGGCTGGTGACGTCTTCAGGAGTGCTGTTCGCGTCATACTGCCCCACGCCGATACTGACAGACAACGGTATTTGATGCTCATGCCAGAGAACGGGTGTCTCTGACACCTTCTGAACCATACGCTGAGCAACGATAGCCGCGTCGTCGATAGACGTGTCGGGCAGAATCACTGCGAACTCGTCTCCTCCATAGCGTGCGGGAACGTCGATTTTTCGAATGCAGTTGCGGAGTCGTGTGCTCACCTCTCTGATAATGCTGTCCCCGGCTCGATGTCCATAGGTGTCATTGACCCTCTTGAGGTCATCCACGTCAATCATCACCATGGAGATCTTCCCGCCATGTCGGCGGGACCTCCGCAGTTCACGCTCCAACATATCATAGAAGGTTCGATGATTAACAAACCCCGTCAGTCCGTCTGTTGTCGCCTGGCACTGCATTCTCTCAAACATTTTTACGTTGCCGATCGAAGCCCCGACCAATTGGCCAAACAATTCGATCAACGCGATTTCGTGGGGGCAGCAGGGTCCGTCGCGCTTGTCTGCAAGATTCAGGACACCCACCACTCTCTCATGGCAGATGAGTGGCACCAGCAGACAGTTCTTGGTCTGATAATGACTGGAAAAGACCCGTTGGGACCTGTGAATGACAGGGGTGCGGTGGGTATCGATGTCTTCTATCACGACAATCTCCTTGGTAGACACCGCGACGATCATCGGTGTGGGAGGCGTCTGGTTGAGAGACACGATGGTGTTGATGGGATAAGGATGGTTGTGTTTGACCAAATGCAGAATACGGCTCTTCTCGTCAAGTACATACAGGGAGCCCAAGCGCATATCCACCAGCGCCGGGATGTGATCGATGCACACCGAGGCAATCGATTCGAGATTCAGACAGTTGATCTGCCGAGCCAGGGGCGTAATCTTTTCCAGGAGTATCCCGGCCTCGTTTGAACTGAATTGAGGTTCTGTCTTCCTGTCCACTTTTTATCTCTTTCTGTTACACACGCCCTTCGAATCGCAGACTCGTGCTACGAGTCGAGTCGATTGCTTAAGAGATACTTCGGAAAAAAACCCCAGCGTATTCTGGGCTTTGTCGAAAAGCTCGGTCGTCGGCCGGAGCCTACCGAGGGTGGGAGCAAACGACCCTCTGTCTGCCGTGGACATCGAATTGGGCGTCTTCGTGGAAATCACATCGCCCATCCCACTGGTATTCACCCAGAAAGTGGGTGCATACGCCCGCCTAGCGCAGAAAAAACAGGCTCTCTTCGGCGACATGAGGAAATCGCTCTAAGAAATACTCGAAAAAACTGTTGACCACGGCAAGAATATATTTTACATTTTGCAAAATGTAAAATATGATTGTACTATCTGACTGGTAAATCAGAGTAGGTACATTGAGTTGAGTGCTTCGAACTGAGCAGAAACGCAAACCCTAAGGTGTCTGGGTCTGACGATGTCGTGGAGAATGATTGACGTAATGGAAGAGAAGACTCCCGGCACAGCCGGAGCCATAGGGATCCCGGCAAAACTCTACCGCATTGGCGAACTCGTCAAGCACACCCCGTTCTCCAGGCAGACTCTGCACAACTACACGATTATGGGACTCATCAATGAGGCCGAATGGACGGAGGGCGGACACCGCCTCTACCATGAATCGGTCTTTGAAAGACTGGGCCGGATACTTGCGCTCAAAGAAACCAAAACCCTCTCTGAAATCAGAGACATTATGCTACGGACCGAGCAGCCTTGAAGAGCGCGAGAGCGTCGCCTCCCGTCGATTCGCTCGTCAGAGCATGTTATCGACTGCAGCCGAAAAGGTGTGCAGTACAACCTTGATGTTCATGGAAGGATTGAAAGGAACACTGATGGCCAAGCTGGAACGATTATCTGCATCACCGGATCTGACGGAGTCGTCCAAAGCGTTGCAGGCCGACGACGCGACAGACCGGCTCGGCTCCCCCGCCGACACCTCATTGAGGCATTCCTTTTTTCAAACGCTGAGCAGTGGAGATCCTCTGAGCTTCGCCCCTCTCAGTTGAGACCTGGGTCAGGTCCAAATCAGTCCGAAGCAGAGATTCCTTTTTTGTTGAGCAGAGGTCCACTATGCAGCCTGTTCCCTCCGATACTGAGACCATCTTAGAACTCCTGAACATGATACTACATTTCACGAAGTCACGAGAGCAGGTGTTGATCGACAACATCCGCTTCCTTGAAAAGCCCGGATTCGTACCCAAGGACCTAGATGCCGAGGCGTTCTCACAGATCGTGGACGCGGCCTTGACGGAGTATATCACACACAATCGCCTGGTGCTGCGTGACACCGAGAACATTCGGTTTCTGCAAGAGGGGGCTTTCCACGTGACGCCCGCCCAGGACGAGGACGCAGTCAGGTTGCGGCCCCACGCGGAGAGATACTTCCAATACCAGGCTCAGAAACTCGCGCAGAACGCGACAAACGCACGAGTCGCAGAGCGATTGATAGAAATGGGCGCATCCGACCGGCCCTGGGCCGCCGCGCAGCGAGTCCCGAGAGACGTCGCCTAGTGTTCGTTTGATTCCGACCATGCGCTTTTATAAAACTTGTCACCCGATCCCTAAAGTTATCGGTGCATGGATCGATAAGGATTGTTAATCGTGAAGATTGAATAAGGCTCTAACGTGAATGTTTCGCCGGCACGGTCGGCGGGATGGCAGCGCATTGAAGAAATATTCTATACGTCCTATAAACAAAAGAGAGAAACAGCTCATAGGGGCTCATGGAGGAAGCCTATGAAAACAGATCAACGGCCCGACATCAAAGACATCTGGGAACAGTTTCACAAGAATCATGACGACTGTTACCGAAACCTCCTGATGGAGCACTACCGGGATCTGGTGCGATACGCGGCAGAACGGCTTCACAGCAAGCTGCCCGACAAGGTCGAATTAGACGACCTCATCAGCGCCGGCATATTCGGCCTGATGGACGCCATTGATGCCTACGATCCGGCGCGGGGGGTCAAATTCGAAACTTACTGTGCGCCGCGGATCAAAGGATCTATCCTGGATGAACTTAGAAGCATGGACTGGGTTCCTCGTCTGGTGCGGGCACGAGCGCATCAACTCGCGCGGGCCACGCACACGTTGGAGTTGAGTTTGGGTCGCAAACCCTTGGCGGAGGAGTTGGCCCAGGAACTCGACATGGAGATGAACGATTTCAACCGCCTACAGAAAGACGCGAAGGCCGTCGGCCTTGTGTCTCTGAACACCAAATGTAGTGAAGGTGAAGGTGACAAGGACGTCTGCGAAATCGACGTGATCAAAGATAAAAAGAGCAAAGACCCCCTCATTGAGGCTCAGAAACGCGACCTTAAAAATCTGCTCACCAAAGGCCTCTCCCGCGCAGAACGGCTGATCATCGTCCTCTATTACTACGAAGAGATGACCATGAAGGAAATCGGAGCGACGCTTGATCTCTCTGAGTCCAGAGTTAGCCAGATGCACTCTTCCATCGTCGCGAGACTCAAGGCCCAAATGAACACTCGCAAGAAAGAATTCTCCGTTCACTGAGTCACCACTCTCTGTCCACAGAGTTGACAGTCTTCTCCGCATCTCTTAGAAAGAGCAGGTACAAGCCGCGCTCGAATCGGGCTGGTTCGGGTGTTCGCGCTGCGGCCACTCTGGAGACGATGCGATGGATGCCACTATCTTCAAGTCCTGTGACATTCAGGGCGTCTACCCCGGTCAGTTGAGTGCCGACGACGCCTGGAAGATCGGGGTCGCCGCGGGCCGCTTCTTACCCTCGCTCATCCGGGGTTATGATCGGGGTCTCCGCAACACCCAAAGTCTCTGCGTCGGGCGTGACATGAGGACCCACAGTGCTGAACTCGCCGGGAGGTTGACTGAGGGGATTCGATGTGCCGGCGTCAGTGTCATTGATCTGGGTCAGATCGACACGCCTCAGATTTATTTCGCTATCAATCACCTCAAGACCTGCGGCGGAATCCAGGTCACGGCATCACACAGGCCCGCCCAGTACAACGGGTTTAAAATCTCCGGTCACCGGGCCGTGCCCATCGCGACCGACACCGGCCTAGGGGACATCCAACATCTGGCCAGCTCCCTGCTGCACACGAAGGGCAATCCCACCGGGACGATCACCGAACTGGATATGACGGAGGACTACTGTCGGCATGTGCTGCGCTTCCTCGTGGGAAATCTACGGCCGTTGAAGGTCGCCATCGATGCATCGAACGGCATGGCCGGAAAACTCATACCGCTCCTGTTTGGCGGGCTCCCCATCGATGTCGTCGAAATCAACTTTGAGCACAGCGGCACCTTTCATCATGATCCAGACCCTCTGGCAAGGAAGAATCTGAAGGAACTGAGATCTGTTGTCAAGGAGCACAAGTGCGATTTTGGCCTATGCTTTGACGGAGACGCAGAGCGATTGACCGTCCTTGACGAGAAGGGTCGCCAGGTAGCCAACGACCACTTGATCGCGATCATGGTACCCTACTTCCTACGACGCAAGCCCAGAGCGGTTGTCGTGTATGATCTACGGTGCAGTCGGGTGGTTTCCGAAGAAATCATCAAGCGTGATGGCACGCCGCGCAAGGTGGCGGTGGGCCAGGCCTTCATGAAGAAGGCCATGCGCGACACGCATGCCATTTTTGGCGGCGAGCTTTCGGGGCATTTTTACTACCAGGAGAACTTCGCGGCAGACTCTGGGTTCATCACTTTCGTGCACCTGCTCAACATCGTGAGCGAGTCCAACAGACCCCTCAGCGAACTCCTCAAGCCGTTGCGGCGCTTCCACGGCAGCGGCGAGCTGAGCTTCACCGTCGATGACAAACGGAAGACCATGGAAACGCTCGCGAAACACTACGGGGACGGAAAAATCAGCCATCTGGATGGGATAACGGTTGATTACAAAAACTGGTGGTTCAACTGTCGATCCAACAGCACCGAGCCCGTGCTGCGAGTCAACGTGGAAGCCAAGGAGTCCGATCTCTTGAAGGAAAAGGTCCGAGACCTGGTCGATCTGCTGGGAAAACCCATGGGGACCGGCAAGCACGCGTCAGAATTCTAGGCCCTGACAATGGCCTTTTTCTATTGACTACGGGCAGGCCGCTAGATAATATAGGAAGATTAGTAGCCACAGGTAATCCATTGATTCTTCCGAGGAGCGTCAGCATGCCAGCAGGCAAAAGACATCAGAGCAGCAGCGTACTCTACACGTTGGTTCTATTCGTGGGGCTGTTCATCATATCGAGCGTTCTCGCCGTCGTGTTTTACACCAAATCAGAGGACTTCAAGGATCGCCTCGACATGCTGGAGACCTCGACAGATGAACTGGCCAACGCCGACGAGCGTCTCAAGCTGGGATCTCTGGTTGGCTCGCGAGATTCCGGCAGTTATCTGGGGCAGCTGCTCAATTATCACAAAAAGACCACGCAGATGACCCTCGGAAGAGTGCAGGAGACCAGTGCGGAGGTCAACTTCAACTTGATCCGTTCTAAGGTGGCCAAGGCGGTGACGACAGCGCAACCCTACCTGACGCCGGACACCATTGATCCCAACACGGGACTCGTCCCCATCATTAACAAACTCGACGCCGTCTTGACGGCGACCCTACTCGCCAAGGAAAATCTGCGTAAGGATCTCGAGCAACTGCAGCTGAAGTTCGATGACGCCTTCGCTCAGATCAATGCGACGGCGGCATCTCTGACGGCTGAGAAAGAGGACATCTTCCGACAAAACGACAAGATCGCCAGCGACTACCGAGAGCTGGAAACGGAACTAAAACGCGCGGCCAATGAGCGGGTAGATACTGTCCAACAGAGACTCACCCGCGAACGGCAGCTGTCTCAGGGATTCAACCAAGACCTACTCAGAACCCAAGCCGAGCTGGAACTCGCGCACGGAAAGCTTGCGGATGCCGAGGAAAAGGTGCGCAAGATCGAGCCCGTGCCGGATCGAGCCGCCAGCGTCTACGAGCCGGACGGAAAGATCATTCTCGTGGATGAGTTGGCCGGCGTCGTACACCTCAACCTGGGATCCGACGACCGCGTGTATCGTGGCTTGACCTTCTCGGTCTACGACAGGGGCTCCACCATCCGGAAGGACGGAAGGGCCAAGGCAGAAGTCGAAATCTTTGGTCTCTCGAAAAACTACTCCCTGGCTCGCATCGTTCGCTCCGCCGCCAAGAACCCCATCGCGACCGAAGACGCCATCGCGAATCTGATCTGGGATGCTTCGGAGTCGAAGACCTTCGTACTCATCGGTGAGTTTGATCTGGACAGTAACGGTGTTGTCGAAGTCGATGCGCCCGACCGCATTTCATCGCTCATCTCGCAGTGGGGTGGCAAGGTGGAAAAGGATGTCTCGGTGGCCACGGATGTGGTGATTGTGGGCACTCTTCCGTCGATTCCGCCGAAACCCACCTTCGATGATCTGGAAATCGATCCCTTGGCTCAAGAACGCTACGATTTGGTGCAACAGCAACGTACGCGGTACGAGCAGATTCACGACAGTGCCAAGGATCTCATGATCCCCATGTTCAAATACAGCAAGTTCCTCTATCTCATCGGTTACACCGGTCAGGTCAACAAACCGCAAGCGTTTTATTGATCTGACTCAGGATGGGGCGGGGATTTCCGCTCTTCTCTTTGAGGGGGACACACGCCAATCGATGCCACGTGAATGGCGCCGGTATAGGGCCACGCTCGGGCGTGAACGTATCCCTGTTTTACCGCCACAAAACTCACGGTCCAGCAGGCTCGGATGGCGGCGCCCAAGGGCTTTCCCGTGTTGCAGTCCAGACCCGAAGGGATATCAACCGCCAGCGTGGGAATGCCGAGGCCGTTGATCGCCTCAATAAGGCCTGACCAATCCCTGTCGAGAGGGCCTCGTAGTCCGGATCCAAAGATGGCGTCCACGATGAGGCAGGCCCCCAGAGTCACCTCTCTCAAGCGCGCCTCTCGTTCGGCGCTGCGCGGATCCAGGGTCTCGATGGGGAGACGCCGATTTTCGAGGATCACCAGATTCGTCAGTGCGTCTCCCGCGACCTTGCTCCGATCACCGCAACGCAGGATGCCTACGTCGATCCCTTCGTTGAGGAGATGCCGCGCGATCACGTACCCATCACCGCCGTTGTTGCCCGGTCCGCAGAGAATACAAACCCGGGGTTGAGGCACGGGCGCGATACGTCCCATGATCAACTCGGCACAGGCACGTCCGGCGTTTTCCATGAGCACAATGCCGGGAATCTGCAAGACTCGAATGGCCCACGCGTCGAAAGCCCGCACTTCCTCGCGGGACATCGTCGAAACGGGCAGATTTGGGCAATAGGTTTCCATGCGGAGACATTATAGAGGCGGGTGCCCATCAGTCAATTGACACTGTCTCTGTCCAATACTACAATCGTCATCAGTCCATGAATATACTCCTCACCAACGATGACGGCGTGCACGCGCCGGGGCTTGTGGCGATCCACTCAGAGCTCAGCACGCTGGGAAACGTTGTCGTCGTTGCGCCGCAGAAGCCCCAGTCCGGAATGAGTCATAGCATCACATTCACACGGCCCGTGACCTGCAAACGCCTCCGCAACAAGACATTCAAGGGCTATGCGGTAGCGGGCACACCGGCAGACTGCGTCAAACTGGCGTGTAGTCAGCTAAACGTCGGCCCCATCGATCTGGTGGTCTCCGGCATCAACCAGGGAGCCAACGTGGGGTTCAACGTCTGTTACTCGGGGACCGTCGCCGCAGCGATCGAGGGCGTCTTCCGAGGAATCCCCGCGGTCGCCCTGAGCCTGGTCCAGGAGGACCCGATGGACTACGAATCGGCGGCCCGGCACGCCCTTTCCCTACTCCAGCGCTGCCTGCCCCTCTCGACAAAGGCGGCCCTAAACATCAACATCCCTCGCTTGTCCGAGGGTGAACCGAGAGGCATAAGAGTCGTCCCTCAGTCCACGCGCGGCTTTAACGAATACTACCTCCCTCAAGCATCCGGTCCTGCCCTTACGTTCCAAATCTCGGGAGGCGCGCACCGTCCTGAAGAAGCGTTGACTGATACCATGGCACTCTCTTGCGGGTATATCACTGTCACCCCGCTGCACGGTGATCTGACCCGGCATGATCAATTGGCCGACATCGAATTACGTCTGGCGCGCACACCGATCGACAGCGACTCGAGCACAACGCCATGGCAGACGGAATGATCACGCATGGTGAAGGGCCAGGGGACACCATGAGGCCGATTGGACTTAGAGCCCCTACGCAAAATGATCGTCGCACCGAGAGCGAGCGTTTTTGGCTTTGGCGAGGAAGGCGAAGCAGGCCATCCGAGGATGGTCGATGGAGCCTGACGCCGTCCAGAGGCAAAAGAAGCCGCTCGAATGCAGACTCATTTTGCGTAGGTGCTCTTAGGAACCGGCTCGGCCGGGACAATGCCCAGGTCTCCTGGGACGAGTGAGAGGGGAGATTGGACAATGTTTGGTCTGTTTGAGCAGCCCTGGACGCTGCTGATCCTGGCCGGACTGACATTTCTCCTTATCGGAACGCTACGGCCCCAGTTACCTAGTCCTTATCCGAATAAGCTTCAAAAAGTACCCGAATGGACGCTGGCTCACGAATGGCATTGAGATCGTTGAAGTCAACCTGCAGCCCGTTTCCTGGGACAGAATCCCCTCCGTTTCCTAGGGGAACGGCAAGAAATAACTTGGACTTTTGAATGCCCAATTGCACCCCATCTTTGATCGCTTCTCAATCGCGAAATCCGCGACGTAGGACAGCTACGCCTGTGGTTTCGCTCAATCAGGCGCGACCAAATATGGGGCACACTTGGACCCCAAATTGTCCAACTTATTTCTTGCCGATCCCTAGGCTCTGTCAGAAGTCACCTCTTCATCCTACCGATAGGGAACAGTAAGGTAAGCGCGATCCCGGTGCAAAGAGACATCAGATGATAAGTATACTGAAGAAAGACAAACCTCTGTTCAAGCCAAAACTTCACCCGCTGGACTGGTATCCCAGCGACCGGAGTTGTCGCAGCTGTGATCCCAAACGCAACAAACCCAAGAGGGTCCCCCCCCTAATGGTCCGAAAAGCGGAGTGGCGGCGGTAATGAAAACGCTCCATCCTGCTTCCTGTGGTCTCTTGGGCCGTGAATCGTCTACGAACGCATTGAATCATCCCTCTGTTTCCTGAAGCCGATTGGCCCTTGGGCCTAGAGCGCCAAAGCCAGAAACAGCAAGAGTGCTCCGGCACTCGCGAGGCAGAGTGTCATCCTGTACCACTTCAGGTAGCTGGCGTAGCCTCGGTGCTGCTCTTCGAACTCGGGAGCGTAGTCTTCCAGATCTTCCCTCGGTCGCATTTGCCACCGCACATAGACATGGGCCGAAAATGCAATCAAGAACAGCAGTCCCCCAAAAATGCATAGCAGTGGTCTCACGGTGAGGATTCCCCGTCACATTCAAAGCCCAACCTGTCAGTCTCTCTATCGGCCCGATCTCGCCATGCCGCTCGCGCGGCATCAAGGGAGCGGCAAGAAATAACTTGGACTTCTGGATGCCCAATTACACCCCATCTTGGATCGCTTCTCTATCGCGAAATCCGCGACGTAGAACGGCTACGCCTGTGGTTTCGCTCAATCGGGCGCGATCCAATATGGGGCACACTTGGACCCCAAATTGTCCAATTTATTTCTTGCCGATCCCTTATTGTTGGTAAGGACTCCTTGCCTGTCACACGGCGATCAGTAAAATACACAGAAGGTGATTCTATGTCAACAAGCGGTTGGACTCATTCAACCGCTTTTGGCTGGCCGAATGAGGCCCTTGTCGTAGTGGGTGTGTCACGGCCGCGATTCCGCGGGACAAGCAAACAGAGGCAAGCGCTGACCGCTAATTTATCCCAGCGCTTCATAGTCAATCGCTGCATGGCAGTCGAGCACAGGAACGTCCGAAGCCATCGCCTCCGGATACTTCTGCATGGCCCCCGTATTAAAAATGACCACCCGATCCGTCGGGGAAATCCAACCATCCGCGCTCAGACTTTCGAGTGCGCCCACACACGCCCCCGCCTCGGGACACAACGAGATCCCCGTCATCCGCGCCCCCGCAAACATCCAATCTCGAATCCGATCCTCCTCCACAGCGATCGCCGTGCCCTTACTCTCCCGCAGCGCGTCCAGAATCATAAAATCCCCCACCGCTCCCGGCACCCGAATTCCCGCCGCAACCGTGTGGGCACCCTCGTGCCACTCCGCGAACCGATCCCCTTCCCATAAGCCGTCCCGATCGGACAACATCCACCCGCCTGCACCGCC
>JADFHU010000288.1 GCA_022567055.1 Planctomycetota bacterium | reverse complement strand
AGGTAGAACTGTCCTTCCTGGCGCGATCCAATGGCTAATTCCCGTGTGGTAACCCACGTCTAGTTTGGTGTTGTCCATGTCAACAGCCCAAGGCAGTATTGAGTCAACGGTCGTCGAACTCTCGGAAGAGGCATTGAACGCCTTTGCTGATGACATCTCCACTATGTTTGACGTGGAGATTGAATGCGAACAGACCGACGTTGGCCTGCGAACGTCTGCCGATATCCAAAGGCGCTATAAGAAAGTATCGACCTTTCACTCCGTCGAGAGCCAAGGCGTCATGGAAGGGACTTTCTGGGTCGGATTTGACTGTGATGGTCTGTTTACGCTCGGTGGCGTAATTGTCATGTTGCCTCCCAACCGCGTCAAAACGTTCGCCAAGGAAGGCACCCTGAGTGGCGCCGAAGCCATGACAGATGCCGTGGGCGAAGTCGGCAATCTGCTGATTGGGGCTTGGGACCGCGTGTTTCGCGAAGAGTTGGAAGGCCACAAGCATTTTCGTAAGGGAAACACCTTCATTGGGAACCCGTGGGACAAGACCGAGTCGGTATTCGGTCTGTCCCCGACGGAGGAGTTTCACTACATCGAATATAGAATGACGGTCGATGACTTCACTCCCTTCACCTGTGGTGTGATCTTTCCCCTGGCGACTCTATCGGGAGGAGAGAGTGAATCCAAGCCGGCCCCGTCTGCACCCGAGCCGGACGAGGCTCCAGCACCGGAAGCGACCGCCGAGCCGGAACCCGTACCCGACCCTGAGCCAAGCCCGCCTGCCGCGGAGGAACCGGTCCAAACGCCCGAGCCGGTCACAGAGCCCGCCGCCGCAGAGTCGACGGCTGAACAAGCAACTCAGGCCACAGATCCAGAACCGACCGAAGCCCCGGAAGTGCCGGACACAGCGCCTGCCCCAGCGGCCCCGCCGCCTGCTCCGCAGGTTCAGCCCCAAGTAAATATTCAACCGGAGGAGGATGATGGTAAGACGGTGGCTCCAAGGGATGTCCCCCGGCCCCAAAGCGCAAGCACCCGCGTGTTTGCAAGCAACGAAGGGTTGGCGGATGTCCTGAGCTTGCCGGTCACGGAGGTCATGGACACCCGCGTGGTGTGGGGACATCCGAGCGAGAGCGTTCAAGACCTCCTGTCCAAGATGCAACAGCACGACGTAGGCTACGCCATGATCGGAGAAGAGGGTGTGCTGGACGGCATCGTGTCGAAATCGAATATCCTGGGGGCGATCAGTCCTTATCTGCGTCCCGTCTTCGCCAAGTGGCACACGCCGGCCGATGATGCGACGTTGAACATCAAGATCCAGTGGGTCATGACTCGCCCCGTACGCACCGTCGGCCGGGACGCCACCCTGGGTATCGCCATTCAATCCATGCAGCACTTTGGAGGCCGCTGCCTACCTGTGGTGGACGACCGGGGAGAGGTGCAGGGGATACTGACTGTATTTGACATCTTCAGGATCTTCTCTCAGAACGACCAGTTCGGTACCAGCGGCAGAACCCCTCAGGCACCGTGTCTGATGATTTAGTCTTGCCGTGCTCATCTGCTTCGGATAATCCCGATTGGCAATCGCACTTCGGCTCGACCTGTGCCTCGTCCCTGGGTTTCTCATGCTGATACGATTCTGCTGAGTCACTCTTCTTGAGCGCACGCTTGATGGAGGCCGCCATCCTCTTGGGGTCGAACCAGCCCTGCTTCGCCAGGACCAGTCCCTTCGGATCGACCAGCACGGCGACATTGGGTCCGGCGCCCAAAACACGCCACCCTGCGTTGTTCATACAATCCACCAGCATCGTGGATTCGATGGCCACGGCCTCCCTGAGACGCCCGGCCAGTTTGATCCGTTCATCCAGCGTTGTGGGCTGACGGCAGAGGACTCCCTGTTTTCTGTTGAGCCGTGTGACCCATTCTTCGCCCTCGGTGTATGGGGAGGGGTCTCCTTGTGGGTGGGCCTCGATGGTGTAGAAGACGACGATGTCGATCCGGTCGCCAAACCGGCCGGCGATCTCCTTGAGGCCGGGATGCTTCCGACGAGCGACCGGACAGGTCAGTGACTCACAGACAAAGAGCGTCAAGCGTTTGGCATAGTAATTCGATAGCCAGACAGATTCACCATTCTGCAAGTGGGCAGTCAAGTCGGGCAGGTTCTGGCCGATCTGAATGCCCTGTTTGTCGAAGTTATAGTCGCCTTTGCTTCGCGCGGCAAAGACATCGCAGGGAACCAGGAAGAACGTGATTGAAATGACCAAGAAGCGTTTCATGGCATAGTCTCCGATGCTGGACAGGCGTTTGGATACACCATTGATCTAAGAGCACCTACGCAAAATGACTCTGCATTCAAACGGCTTATTCTGCGTCTGGACGGCGTCAGGCTCCATCGACCGTCCTCGGACGGCCTGCTTCGCCTTCCTTGCCAGTCGCAGAAATGCTCGTTTTCGGTGCTACGCTTCATATTGATAGGCACTCTTAGGAGTTGGGATTGCATCCCTACTGATATCGCCTAACATGTGCATTCAGTCGGATTGAAACCGCCGCGGCTTCTTCAAGAATGTTGAGGTAATAAATGTTCGATTCATTTTCAATCGCTATTCTTATATGGTTTCAACCGCTGATGGCTCGTTAGCTTAATGAGGATGAAGCACATGGATGTTGGTATTTTTGACATAAAGACCTTAGCAACTTACGTATCGAACCATATACCAGCGAATAAACCGTACCTTATCGGAATTGATGGACTTGCAGGTTCCGGCAAAACCACATTTCTCACGAAACTGGTCCAGGTATTGGAGAATGCAAGTTTGAAGGTGACCGTTATATCTATGGACAGATCCTTTTGGAAAAAGATACAGACAGAAGCGTGCCGAGAATCGCGCTTCGACCCAGAGAGAGATTCCGTGGGGGAGGACTATGATTGGAGACGCCTCAAGTTAGAAGTATTAGCGCCGCTTCGTGAAGGCAAGACTCCAGTGGGCTTACCAAGGGGCCAGGTAGTGGTTGTTGAAGGATGTTTTAGTCTGAGAAATGAATTACAGGAATTCTACAAGCTGAGCATTTTTACTGATGTCCCGAGAGATATGGCTTTAAAAAGAGCCGTAGATCGAGACGGTGAAGAAGAGAGATATTGGTACGAGAACTACTGGAGGCAGGAGGAAAATCTGTATATTAGGACCCATGATCCGATGCAGCGGGCCGAGTTGGTCATAGATGGATGTCGAGAAATTGCGAACGACGAAGTGCATTTGAAGCTAACTACCGCATTCAGTCGACAGCTAGCCGCTACGGCTGATGCTTGAGTTTATGCGGCTATGGAGCATGCCATCAGCTTGATGATTGCCCTGCTCGTCAGGGTCTACACTTCCAGAAGTCGTGTTGAGAGTGAAAGCACTGAAGAGCAGTAGCAGTCGCAGAGAAACGGATCTGACCTCGGAGGTGGCGATTGCAGACGACGCCTGGCATCGGATCGGTCTCACGTGGCATGGTAGTCACAGAGTTCTCTATCTGGGTGACATCGAAGTGGCTAGAGATGCGCGAGCCAGCCTGCAAGGATCCCTGGGAGATTGCAACATTGCCACAGGCAAAGACCGTGATCCCGGCACCTTCTGATCCGGTCTGATAGATGACGTTCGAGTGTATGATCGAGTAGTGGTGCCGTGATGCTCGATCCATATTGGACTCTGGGATTTGAACTTGCGATTGCCGGTCCCTGAGTCCTATCCGGCGGGGACGCAGCGACCCTTGGCCCAGTTGCGGAAGGCGGTCACTTTTTCAGCCATGGTGGTGGAGAGCGGGGGGGACTGCTGGATGGCCGTGATGAGGCGGGCGGTGTCGAGTTCGGACTTGTCGGCGTAGGCCGTGTGGAGGGCAGCGATGACGCTCTGTTCAATCTCGGCACCGCTATAATCATGCGACGCCTGGGCCAGGGAAGGCAGATCGAACCTGGCCGGGTCACGCTGGTGTTTCTTGATGTGGATGGCGAAGATCTCTTCGCGGACCTTTGCGTCGGGCAGATCGACATAGAAGATTTCGTCGAAGCGGCCCTTGCGCAGCAACTCGGGCGGCAGGGCCTCGATGTCGTTGGCCGTGGCGGCGACGAAGACGGGTTCCTCTCGTTCCTGGAGCCAGGTCAGCAGGGTGCCGAACATGCGTTGCGACAGGCCGCCGTCGGCGCTGTGACTGGCGGCCGATGCGAAGGCCTTTTCGATTTCATCGATCCAGAGAACGACCGGGGCCATCATCTCGGTCTGTCGGAGCGCCTCCCGCAGGTTTTGCTCCGACTTGCCGATGTAGCTGTTGTAGAGCGCTCCCGGGTCCATGCGCAGGAGAGGCAGATGCCAGGCGGTGGCGATGGCCTTGGCGCAGAGGCTCTTGCCGGCCCCCTGCACGCCCAAGAGCAAGAGGCCCTTGGGAGGCTGCAAGCCAAAGGCTTTGGCCTCAGGCGTAAGGGCGTCATTTCTTTGCCGCAGCCAGGACTTTAGGGTGTTCATGCCGCCGATTTCATCGAGGTCGAGCGGTGTCTGGATGTATTCCAGCAGGCCGTCACGCTGGACGATGCGCCGCTTGCCGGCGATGACGCGATTGATGTCGTGGTCCGTAAATCGCTTCTCATCGACGACGATCTCGCGGATGATGCGGACGGCCTGTCGACGCGTCAAGCCCCGCAAGTTCCGCACGATGGTATCCAGGCCCCGTGTCGTGAGGCCGATCTCGATGGCGTTCTTGCGATGCAATAGCATCAGCGTGGCCTTGATGATCTCCTGCAACTCCTGTTCATCGGGAAAGGAGAGTTCGAACAACTGGGAATGGGACTTGATGGCCTCCGGCAGTTGGTCGACATGGTCCACCAAGACCAGGGTGATGTTGGTCTTGTCGAAACTGTTGATCATGTCACGGAGCAGGCGCAGGCAGCGTCCCCCCTTCAGGTGCTCAGCCAGATCCAAGGCGACACACAGCGATCCCGACTTCGCCTTCTCGAATCCGGCGATGCCCGCGGCGGGCGACTCAGTATCGGGGATGTAAGGACTGCCGTCGAGTTGACCATCTCGCACACCGCCGGCCAGAGACCACACCCACATGTCCCGCTTTAGTTTGAGTGCCGTCTTGCGGATGATCTCCAGGGCATAGCGTTCTTCATGCGTCACGATGGAGATGCAGCCGTAACCCCGTTGGATCAATTGCTCGAATTGCTCAAAGTCATTCATGAGCAGGTCTAATCGGCGGGGACGCAGCGGTTCTGAGCCCAACGCCGCAGCGCGTCTATTTTTTCCGCCATCGTGACGGACAGGGGCACGGACTGCTCGACGACGGCCAGGATGAGATCGGTGTCGACGTCACCCTTTTGGCCAAAAGCCTCGTGTAGGGCCGAGAGCACGGCCTGCTCTATTTCGGCCCCGCTGAAGCCCTCGCTGGCCTGGGCCAGGCGCCGGCAGTCAATCTTCTGAGGATCTCGTTTGCGCTTCTTGAGATGGATTTCAAAGATTCTCTCACGCACCGACGCCGACGGCAGATCCACGAAGAAGATCTCATCGAATCGACCCTTGCGCAGCAGCTCCGGGGGCAGGGCCTCGATGTCATTGGCGGTGGCGACCAAGAACACCGGCTCGCTGTGGTCCTGCATCCAGGTCAACAGCGTGCCGAACATCCGCTGCGACAGGCCGCCGTCCGAGCTGCGACTGGCGGCCGAGGCGAAGGCCTTTTCGATCTCATCGATCCAGAGAACGACCGGGGCCATCATCTCCGTCTGTTCCAGCGCCTGGATTAGGTTCTGTTCCGATTGGCCGACGTAGCTGGCGTAGAGCTTGCTGGGGTCCAGACGCAGGAGCGGCTGTTGCCAGGCGGTGGCGATGGCCTTGGCACAGAGACTCTTGCCGGCGCCCTGCACGCCCAGCATGAGGACACCGCGGGGCGGCGCCAATCCGAATTCGCGTGCCTCCGGCTGGAAGCCATTCTTGCGGTGGGATAGCCAGGTCTTCAGGCGCTGAATCCCCCCGATCTCATCCAGGGCCAGGGGCGTCTGGATGTACTCGAGCAGACCGCCTTTCTGGATGAGTTGGCGCTTGCTGGCCATGACGATGTTCAGGTCTTCGTCCGTGAAACGATCGTCATCCCTGACGGCTTCGGTGATGATGGTCTCGATCTGCTGCCGCGTCAGTCCTCGCAGATTACGGATCACCGCCTTGAATCCCCGCTTGCTGATGCCGATCTCGATGGGTGATTTGTGGTGGTGGTTTCGCAGGTTGGCCGTGACCAATGCGCGAATTTCCTTCTCGTCTGGTAGGGAGATGCGAAAGAATCGCGCCTGGGACGCGACGACCGGCGGCAGCTTGTCTTCGTGATCAACGAGGATCAGCGTACTCTTGATGCGGCTGAACTTGCGGATCAGGTCCCGCAGCAAGCGCAGCGTCTTTCCCTCTTTAAGGTGTCCTGCCAAATCGAGCGCCACACACACGGAACCGGGCTTGGCCTGGCCGAGGCCGGCCAGTCCCACATTGGGGGACTCTGTCGCCTGTTGCAACGCCTGCTCTTCTTCGTCATTCTGAAAAAAGCCACCGCGAATACCCTCCGAAGCAGACCAGATTGAGAACTCTCGCTTGCCCGCCATCAGAGCATTTTGGATCAGTTGGAGGGCATGCTCTTCCTCGTGCGTGACGATAGCGATGCAGGGGCAATCACTCCTGAGAAGTTGTTCTAGACGGGTTACATCGTCCATGGCATTTATTGCCGATCCCTTCTTCGTCACCTTTTTTTTGGTTATCTTTTTCTTGGTACCGCCTTTCTTCTTTTTCTCAGCCACTATCTGTCCACCTTTCCTTTTCTGCATCTCATCGGGTTCCTGCATGCTCGCATTGAGCCATCGGCCGGGCTACTCTCGGCGGATGACCGCGCAGATTGCAGGCATCGATAGACATTCTCACGCGTAATCGAAACGTCTCGCCAAAAACCGAGCACCGCTGCACTAGGGACCGGCAAGAAATAACTTGGACAATTTGGGGTCCAAGTGTGCCCCATATTTGGTCGCGCCGATTGAGCGAAACCACAGGCGTAGCCGTTCTACGTCGAGGATTTTG